>JAPLTJ010000176.1 GCA_026398175.1 Verrucomicrobiia bacterium
ATACGATCGCTCTTCAAATAGTGCTTAGTTCGCAGAAGCTCATCAAATCTCGCTCGCTCGGCTCCCTCTTCATCAATGACTCTAAGCGTTATTCGATTTAAAACATTTGCTTCTTGAAGATCTTTTGTAAAATTCATCAACCTTTTTTACAACAACGATCGAAATACGTCTATCTTTTTTTAAAAGATTATTTATCCATCAGCTTATTATGACTTTGACCGAGGTCTTCCTGGGCCATCCCAGTGGCCAATGGTAAACAGGAAGTCCTGTCTTTTCTTATTATTTTCCGTCACAACCCAGCGCCCTCTTTTTTACTCGCCCAAATTTTCAAATGGTTTTTTCCACAGCCCAAAGCCTATAGTCTATAGCCTTTATGTTTGAAATCACCATCCTCGCCAGTAGCAGCAGCGGCAACTCAGCTTTACTCCGCTCTGAAAGCGCCACGATCCTTATCGACGCAGGCCTCAGCGCACGCCAACTGACGGAACGTCTGTCTCAATGCAGCGTCTCACCGTCAGAAATTTCGGCTATCCTCATCACGCACGAGCATAGCGATCATGTCAAAGGCCTGCCACAATGGTGCAAGCAGCACGGGACTCCGGTTTATTGCAATCGTCATACGGCTACACTACTTCGAGAAAAAATGAGCACCCATCAAGCGTGGAATATTTTTGAAACGGGATCTTCCTTTTCTTTGAATGACCTCACCGTGCAACCCTTCTCCATTCCTCATGATGCGGTCGATCCTGTTGGCTTTGTGGTGAGAGAAAAAGATCACTCCTTTGGATTTGCGACTGACCTCGGCTATGCGACACGTCTCGTGATTGATTCTCTGAAAGGCCTCAATGGCTTGCTCCTCGAAGCCAACTACGATGAAGAGCTCTTGCAGCAAGATTCTAAGCGCCCCTGGGCAGTGAAGCAACGCATCGCATCGCGTCATGGACATCTTTCCAACAATGCTGCCGCAGAATTACTCCAGCAGCTCCTCCATGAAAAATTACAGCATGTCGCTCTCGGTCACCTCAGCGCTGATTGCAACAAAGAAGCGTTGGCCTTGGAGGCTGTCAATCGCGTTCTCGATGCCACATCACCAGTGCAGCGCTGGTGCGCTGGGCCTAATGCGGTCAGCCGCACGATTAGATTGGGCTAATGCATGAAATGTTTTGCTACCAAAATAATCGCTATAAGAATTGCAGCTAGCAGAGCAACAGCCAGAGCAATCAAGACAGGGAGCAGCATCGCAACCAAGAGGACAAAAGTGGTGCGCCATGAAGAAAGACGGTGAACTTGTTTTAATCCAATAAAGCAGAGTGTTCCTATAATGATGAATCCAAGAAATCCTTCTATGAGGTAAATGAAAAATTTAATACCTACAGAAATCGATCCCAAGCTGCCCCCAATAAGATTAATAAGACAAAAGAGACTACCAATAAGAGCGCATGCCCCACTCAAATAACAGAGTATCCGAAAAGTGGCTTCGAAGCGCTCTTGTGTGCTTTTTAATATTTTAAGACTGAGGTGCAGCAATGCTGCCATGAGAAAAAGACCAAGAATCATTTTTAGACTCATGATCGTCATTTGTTGCAGCGAAATGCTTAGCCCAGCAGAGACTTTTTGAAATCCAGGTTGAGCTGCAAGCTGCGGCATGAAAGCAGCAATATCTTTTATGACTTGAGCCTGAGAAAGGCAGTTTAAGGGAACTGCCACACTCAGTGTGATCACGTAGAAGAGCAGCGGCATGCCCAATCCCCCAGTGGTTTTCATTTTTGAAAAAGTCACTCGCGGAGAAAAGAGGACTTCAAAAATTGTTTGAAACAGCGCCTTAAAAAATCCCAACTCGGAACGCCTCTCCCAAGCTGGTTCTGTCAAGGCCGCTGATGTTATGTCAGCGCCTGGCAGGGAATCATCACCAGCAGTGATCACTTCACTCAATGGCTGCCATTCAGTCATGCCTGACGTCCAAGCAAGATCATCCTCTTTTGAAAAACGTTTCGAAGCGATCCCCTCACTCACTTCTTCTTCGCTAAAAGAACCCAGCGACTGACCCTGACGAGCAATGTGGATGACTAATTTTTCCATAAAGCAGCCTACTTCACAGGAGGCACCACAGGAACGTGCACCGGCAAGTAGCTCATAGCAATAGAAGCGAGCACAATGGTGGCGAGATAGAAGACCACAAACAAGACCACTGAAAAAAGAATGGCGAAGAAAAGGCGCCATACTGAAACACGATGTACTTTTTTCAATCCAATGAAGTAAGTAATCACTCCCCAAATAGCACTCACAATTCCTCCGAAAAATGGAATCAATTGAGTGATAGAAGCTGATCCTACGGCATAGCACATCGTGCGGAAGGTGGCCTGAAATGGTTCCTTAGTTTTTGCAATCAGCTTGAGACTAAGATGCGTGAGGAAAGAGGAAATAAAGATTCCGCCCGCAAAAAAGATCGGTGACAATATCCAAACAATGATAACGCCTAAGATTAACGTGCGATGAGGCACCCCTTCAAGCTGCGAAGAGAGGAGCGTCGGATTTTTGAGAATGCTCGGCATTTGATAGCATAACGTCACTCCAAAAGTAACCGCGCTCATCAAGAGATAATAAAAAAACGGTTTAAGCAAACCACCATCGACTTTTAATTTTGAAAATGTTGTTCCAGGATGAAAAAGAACCGCACCAATTGTCCGAATCAACGCTTGAAAAAATCCACATTCATCACGCCGTTCCCAAGCAGGCTCACTCAACAAAGGAAGCTCATCACCTGCGGATTTTACAGGAACAGCATCGAGCCCCCAAGCAACGGCGGTCTCCTCAAGAGGACGCCAATCGCTCATGCCTGATTTCCAAGAGAGATCCTCTCCAACAAAACGTTGAGACCGAATTCCTTCTTTGATTTCTTCTTCCGTAAAAGACCCGAGTGACTGACCGTGGCGAGCAATATGAATTTGTGACATACTATTTTCATACTCCAGATAGCGCCAAAAAGAAAAGTATTCTTTTATTTTTTACTCGATTTTCTGCAGCCTGTAGCCTGTAGTCTGTAGCCTGATTCCATGACACCCCATCTCATCGCCCTCAACCTTAGACAAATCTATCATCTCGGAGCCACTTCATTAGAGGTCTTGAGAGGAATCGATTTGACCGTAGCAAAAGGAGAAATCCTTTTTCTTCGCGGAGCTTCTGGTGCTGGCAAATCAACATTACTCTACACGCTAGCAGGCTTGGAAAGGCCGTTACAGGGAGAGGTGGAGTTTGAACAACAACATCTCTTTTCAATGAAAAGCAATCAGCTTGCTCTCTTGAGAAACAGATCCATGGGTTTTGTTTTTCAGTCCTATTTTTTACTTCCTGAATTGACAGCGCTCGAAAACGTAAAGTTCCCTGCCATGCTCGCAGGGAAAAAGAGCGAGGAAAAAGCACGCTCCCTCCTGGCTCGTGTTGGTTTGGAAAAACGAATGGATCATTTGCCCTCCCAACTCAGTGGTGGCGAGCAACAACGTGTGGCTATTGCACGGGCCCTCATCAACGATCCCTCGATTTTGTTTGCTGATGAGCCAACGGGAAATCTTGATGCCACAACAGGAGCCTCAATCATCGATCTTCTTTTGGAACTCACGGCACAAGATCGGCGCACTTTTATTGCCGTTACTCACGATCCACAGCTCGCTGCTCGAGGCGACCGAGAATTAATAATTAAGGATGGACTGATAGAGCAAAGTAATGGGTAACGAGTGAATACAAACAGCCAAAATTCATTACATTGGTAAAACTAATGTGCTATGTTGAAAATTTTTTTATTTGGATTTGCCGAAGGCAACTATTGCACTCGTTACCCTTTACCCGTTACTCGTTACCGGTCTCTACAAATAGATATTTCCTAATTTTCAAACTGGCCTTCAAAAAATGATACATCTTACAACACAAACGCAGGTCATGTTTTTTGACACGGATGTCGGAGGAGTCGTCCACAACATTGCTTATCTCCGGTTTGTTGAAACAACACGAACGCTCCTGGCTGTTCAACTGGGACTCGATTGGAAATGGATGCAAGAAAAGTCCATTTTCCCTGTGATCCTCAAAACAGAAATCGATTATCATACTCCCGCCCTTGTTGGAGATGAGCTGGAAGTTCAGGTGCATCTTGGAGAGGCAACGGGCGTTCGCTTTTGGTGTCATTTTAAAATCACTCGTCCTGCCGATGGCGCTCTCATTGCAAGCGGCCAGCAGGCTCTCGCCTTTGTCAAAACACCCGAAGGAAAACCATTGCGCCTTCCTAAAACATTTCCAATTCCATTTGTTCCAACATGGGACAAGTAAAAATAGAAAATAAAATCTGATAACATTGCCCATGTTAAAAGCGCTTCCCCACTTTTTCTTTTTTTTACTTCTCCTCTCGCCACTCGTTTCTTTTGCTGCAGAGCAAGAACCCCTTCCTCCTGGCACGCTCACGGTGCAAAAGTACACCGATTTTCTTTGCGCCACAGCTGCGACAGACTCTTACAGTCTTTATAACGAAAAAATGGGAGACAATCTCCTCGCATTGTGCATCGTGCGTGAGGGAGAACCTGGCTCTTACAGCTACCAAGCGATTCCGGAACACGCTGATGATCCTGTGCCATATGTCTCTCGTCTTTCAGCGAAGCGTTATTGCAATTGGCTTCAAAATGGCAAACCCAATGGAGAACAAGATGAAACAACAACCGAACGCGGAGCCTACATCCTAGATGGAACAATCGACGGAGATCCCGAACGAGAAGAAACTGCGACTTATTTTTTGCCGGCCTCGACTAGCAACGAAATTGATCCCACCTTGGCTTCTAATTTGAAAACTTACGTTATCATGACGCATCTTGAAGATAGTTTTAGATTCAGCAACAGCTCATCAGAAGATGAAACTACGGCATGGACCGTTGGCGGCGTCATCGCAGGAGTCGCCGGCCTCGCCGCTGTTCTTCATTATCGACGGGGAATGTGTCGGGACGATCGTAATGTAGATCTAACACATAGAACGGCAGGTATGCGCAGAGAAAAAGAGACTCAAGAAATCAACGCAGAACAGCGTAGAGATAATGACTCTTCAGAACTTGATCAAGAAACCAGCTCTTCTATTGCTGCATCAGCAGCTCATTCAGAACCTTGGGCCACCTCGAACGAGCTCACTATTAATCAAAATTATTTAAACTGGATAAGCCAGCAGTATGAATCTAAACGAGGCTTGATAGAAGAATTACAATCCTTATCCCCAGATCAGCGACAAGAAATCAATCAACAACATCCTAAGATCGATGCCGTCTTATCAAAACACGCCTTAAAAGTTAGAAACTATTTTCGCTTGATGAGCGCACGGCTCTCTTCACTCAGCAGCAATATGTATTCCTACAATGATAGTAGTAGTGTTGAAGATTGGCTCCAAAAATCCCAACCTTCACTTTATAATCAATATCTAAATTTTTATACCTCAAGAACACCCGATGAATTTCAGACAACCTGTTTCGCTCGTTGGTTTCAAAGTCCACAATATTGCCGTGAACAAGCATACGAAGTTTTTATAAAAAAATTAACAACGGAGCATCAAATAGGCCAACAATACTGGCCTTACGAACAACTCCTTACAGAATGGAAAACTCAAGCTGCTGCTCCTTGGGCACAACCTCTCGAGAACGAAGTAGAACTACGCGCTTGCATTGCTAAGATCCCTGCTTGGAAACGTCCCACTCAAATTCCAATCCAGCGGCAACCAAGCAAAGTATCTTTTCATGAAAGAGTTGATCTTTGTGAAAGCACAGTTAAAACAGCAGCTCTTTCTGACAAACGATCAACCCTCAATCCCACTGGCAGGCTTGAAGATGATGATCCACGCAAGCATCAATGGGGCCCCCGCCTTAGAGAGGAGTTTCTACCTTTATTGTCGAGTCGCTGGTTAGAAAAAAATCCAGATAACTCTTTTTTTATCACGCTTCATAACAAACTTCTTGATCCAAAAAGAGCAATGACTTGGGATTCTCAAGAAGCATGGCATGCGTGGCGTGAGGAAGTCAAAAAATCCAGTCCATTGATCCAAGAAGTTATTAAAAAGAAAACAAATTTATTACATGATTGGGAAAACTGGAGAGAACACTCCTATGGTCCTCATCCTCGCCGCTTAGAAGTTTCGCAAAAAGAGGCTGCTGATATTTGGAAGGCTCAAATAGAAGCGACGTTAGACGAGCTTAACGAGCTCTCGCAAACCGCTCAGAAAATAAGCGAAAACGAGCATGAAATCACATCTACTGTCCCCCTCAACCAAACCTTTGAAATTTTGTTTCAAACGACTTTCAGTCACCTCCATCGCATCTCTACCCACATTGAAGATGCCCCTTCGGCTACTCTGGAGCCTCTCTTTGTAAAGGAATCTGAAATCAAAACCTTCCTCGATACTTGGCACGGTCATCTAGAGCAAAATTTACATGGTCTCAATTTTGTGCTTTTTCCATTTCAAATGCAGGTTGAAACAGTCATCGCTGCTACAACGACTCTCTCTCAACTTGTTGATAAGCATCAAGACCAGGCCCTACGCCTTCGTCAAATCGTGGAAGAAGAAAGGCAAGCACAACAAAGAGCAGCAGCAACTCCTAAACTTGATCGTACCAGCCTTGGCAGCACTGATACCGGTGATACTGATCGTGAAGAGACTACTCCCGTACATGACAATATTGAACAGAAGGCTCCATTCACTTCATCTTCAATAAAATCTCTCCCTAAACTTCGTTTTCCTAAAATCGTTGAAGAAAACCCCAACGGCACTAGACCCAGCGCCCTTGTGCATAATCCTTCTACTTCTTTGCTGGAGTTTACTTCTTTGCTGGAGAAGTAGCTGTTGCTAGTGCTGTCGTTGTCGCTTTAGGATGTTGACTCTCCATCGCGATTAGTTCTGAAACAGTCACAAATTTATATCCTTTGGCAAGCAAAGCATCGAGCGTTGAGGGCATGGCTTCAATGGTTCCAGGATGGATATCGTGTGAGAGAATGATCGCTCCTGGCTTTGCTCCCGCCAAAATACGACGCTCCACAACTGCTGACCCAGGTCGCTTCCAATCGTTCGGATCAACGGACCAAAGAACCACCTTCATTCCATCTTGTTCAACGAGACGATGAACTCGGGGATTCATGGCTCCATAAGGAGGACGGAGTAGGACTGGTTTTTTTCCTGTGGCTTTAAAAATTGCTTCCGATGTTTTATTGATCTCCTCTTGAACTCGTGCATCCGAGAGTTTTGTCAAAGCAGGATGATCCCACGTATGATTCCCAATCTCATGCCCCTCAGCTGCAGCCCGGGCAACAATCTCAGGAGCATGTTCAACATTTTGACCAATGACAAAAAAAGTTACTTTGATGCCACGTTGTTTCAGGAGATCTAAGAGACGTGGCGTCAAGGTTGCGCTTGGACCATCATCAAAGGACATGGCAATGTAGGGACCGTCAACAGGGACAGAGCAATAACTCCGAAAAGAACTATGCGCCTCCGTAGGTGAGGCCATCTTCGTATCACAAACCATCCCAGCAGAAGAAGCAGACGCGGCAGCATTTGTTACAATCGGAGCTACGGGCGTTGAAGACACAACATTTATCACAGCAGCCACCACTCCATTAGAAGGGGCTGGAGACGAAGCGCCTTGTTCTTGAGCTGATAGGACAACGGTCGTGAATAGGAGTGTTAAAAATAGACGAACTACAAAAATCGTTTTCATAAAGGATCATGCTTTCATAGAGATCAAAGAAAATAAATGAGAAATTGTCATTTCTTTAAAATTGGTGGATGATTCGCTGCACTCAATATCACTGAAAAAAACTTAAACCGCGAAATACGCGAAATAACACGAAAAAGAATTTTGTTTTTTCGCGGCCTTTAGCGAATTTAGCGCTTACTTCTTCCATTCATTCTCATGCCGGAAAAAAAGAATCCTTCACCTTCTCAACACTCGTTAGAATCAGCCCTAGAGCGCTTGGAATCGATTGTTGCTGACATCGAAGCTAACCCTCCTCCGCTAGAAACGTTGATTGAACGTTATGAAGAAGGCGTTCGCCTTTTGAAAATTTGCCAAGAAAAATTAACGGCTGCAGAACGACGTATCGAAATCATCTCTCGCAATGCGCAAGGAGAAGTAACACTGCAACCTTTTGAGGCTGACTCCAACTAGCTGACATGGAATCTCAAAGTCATCTTCTTTCAACTATCGACTCGCCAGCGGCCCTCAAAGCCCTTCCAGAAGATCAACTCCCCACGCTAGCACAAGAAATTCGAGAACAACTCATCAATACTCTTTCCAAGACAGGGGGGCATCTTGGACCTAACCTCGGCGTCGTTGAATTGACAATCGCTCTTCATCGCGTCTTTGAAACTCCCAAAGACAAATTTCTCTTTGATGTCAGTCACCAAGGATATATTCATAAAATTTTAACGGGTCGCGGCTCTCAACTCTCCACGATTCGGCAACATGGAGGCCTCAACGGTTTTTTACTTCGTACCGAAAGTGAACACGATTGCTATGGAGCGGGTCATGCTGGAACATCGCTCTCCGCAGCTCTTGGATTTGCGGCAGCGCGCGATCAACACCAGGGAGAAGAACATGTCGTCACTGTTGCCGGCGATGCTGCCTTCACCTGCGGAGTGAGTTACGAGGCCCTCAACAATGTCGCTGCAACAACCAAGCGTTTCATCGTTGTCCTCAATGACAACAAATGGTCGATTGCAAAAAATACCGGCGCCATTGCACAACATTTTAATCGCATCACCACAAGCCCTGCCTATGCCCATCTTCACGAACAGGCCGCCAAATTTGTGGAATGGATTGGCGGAAAAAAAGCGCGCCACCTCGCTCACAAAATAGAAACAGGCGTTAAACAAATCTTACTCCCAGGTGTGATTTTTGAAGACCTCGGCTTCCGTTATTATGGTCCAATCGATGGCCACGACATTCCCCTCCTCATCCGCACTTTCGAATTTCTAAAAACTCAACAGGAGCCTGTCCTCCTCCACATCTTGACGGAAAAAGGAAAAGGTTATGCTCCTGCTTTGGCCAAGCCAGACAAGTTTCACGGACTTGGAAAATATCAGCTAGATACCGGCGAGACCGATCCTTCGACAACCCCCACCTATTCTGAAATACTTGGTCACACCCTCACTAATTTTGCCACACAAGATCGTGCAATCGTAGCCATCACCGCTGCGATGCCTACAGGAACAGGATTGGCCAGCTTTGCTCACCAACATCCCGACCGATTTTATGATGTCGGCATCGCCGAAGAACATGCCGCTCTTTTTGCTTCAGGAATGGCTATTGAACGATTCAAGCCCTTCCTAACGATTTACTCAACCTTCATGCAACGGGCGTTTGACATGATTGTGCATGACATTGCTCTTCAAAATCTCAATGTTAGACTCTGCATGGATCGTGCAGGCCTTTCTGGAGATGATGGCCCAACGCATCATGGACTGTTTGATATTGCCTACCTCCGCGGCATTCCCAACATCGTTCACATGCAACCCAAAGACGAAGAGGAATTCGTCGATATGCTCTGGACCATGACGAATTACAATCAAGGCCCGATCGCGATTCGCTACCCACGCGGCGCAGGAACAGGCGCCATACCTAAAAAAAATCCAGCGCTTTTAGAAATTGGAAAAGCTGAACTCCTTCGCGATGGAACCGACGTTGCTATTTTTGGCCTGGGTAACTTTTGTGCTGTAGCCTTGGAAGTGGCTGAAATTCTAGCTCAACAAGGCATCCAAGCCGCTGTGATCAATCCTCGTTGGATCAAGCCGCTCGACACGGAAATGATCACCCTCTTTGCCAAAAAGAGTTCACTCTTAGTCACTCTCGAAGACCATGTCCTTCTCAACGGCTTTGGAACAGGCATTGCGGAGCACCTGAGCGATCAAAGACTGACCACTCCCTTACTCCGCATCGGCTGGCCAGATCAATTCATTGAACATGGCTCTGTCCCTATTCTTCGAAAAAAATATGGATTAACCGCAGAAGCGATTGCTGAAAAAATTATCCGCGCATTGAGTGCTTGTGAAAAAAAGTTAAGCCCTATTTAGGTGTTGCCTCCTCGTTCATTTTGACTTACCTTCTGCTACCCGCCTTTTAATTTTTTACGTATGAATTCTCAATATATTGAACAAGCCATGAAAGTCATGCCTGACAAGCAATTGTTAGTAAACATGGTCAGCAAACGTGTCCGTCAACTCATGGCTGGCAGCCGTCCTCTCATTGAGACTGAAACTCGCATGGGGCTTGCCGATATTGCTCTTTTAGAAATTGCCAACAATCATATCGCCATTATGACGGAGAGTACACTCGCTCCAGAGCCAGCTGTGGCATAAGCAAGAAACTTAACAGTCTCTACACTTCCAACGTCGTTCCTGCGGACGCAGGAATCCAGGCGTCCGTCTCTGCAAGTATTGAAAACTAGCGATCAAACAAATTTGATATTTTTCTTAAAGAAATAAACATGATGCTTTATTTTGTGAGACCATCAACTCCGCATCAACAGTCGCCTGGATTCCAGCGTCCGCTGGAATGACGAGCAGTCTTATGGACATCGTCACCAATCGTAAGGCGTATCGCGATTTTGAAATTATCGAAAAGATCGAAGCCGGCATCTCGCTGCTGGGCACCGAAGTAAAATCAATTCGCCAAGGGCGCATTGATTTATTGGGCTCCTTTGCTCGGATTGAAAAAAAAGAGGCTTTTCTTTACGATGCAACGATCCAGGCCTACGAGCAAGCGAGTCATGTATCTCATGAACCCAAACGTCCTCGCAAGCTTTTGCTCCACAAATCGGAAATCGAACGACTCTCCGCTTACAGCTTGGTAAAAGGTGGCGCCCTACCAGCGCTCCGTCTTTACTGGCGCCATGGCTGCGTTAAAGTCGAGATCGGTCTAGGTAAAGGAAAACATGCATCAGATCGACGACACGATTTGAAAAAGAAAGCGGTCGATCGCGAAGTACAACGCGAAGTTTCACGCTTTCAAAAGAAGCATGGGTGAACGGAATAATTAGCCGCAGAGAATTCAAGAAAAAGAAGAGAATGGCCACAAAGAACTCAAAGAGCTCAAAGAAAAAATTTCTTTTTTTATTCCTAGAATTTTTTTATAAAACATACGTGCGGCGTGGCAGCCGCCGGATCGACTGCCGGAGGCAGCCCCGAAGGGTTGGGCCTCGCGAGAGCGAGCGAATTGCAATTCTTCTTTGAGATCGTTGGGTTCTTTGTGACTAATTTTTTCCTTCATCCATCCCTGTGAATTTGCTCCTCATCGACAACTACGACTCGTTCACCTACAACCTCGTCCAATATTTTGGAGAGCTAGGTGCCTCGCCTCAAGTCATAGAAAATGATAAGCACTCGCTCGAAGAGATCGATCTTCTTCAACCTGATCTCCTCTGCATCTCGCCAGGCCCTGGCAATCCTCAAGAAGCTGGCATCAGTTGCGATGCGATTCGTTATTTCGCGGGAAAAATTCCAATCCTTGGTGTCTGTCTCGGCCATCAGTGCATCGCTGAAGTTTTTGGCGGCACCGTCATCCAAGCCCCTCGCCAGGTTCACGGGAAGACTTCATCGATTCATCACAACAACAACTCCATTTTTAAAAACCTACCGAATCCCTTTTCAGCCACCCGCTACCACAGCCTCATTGTTGATCGAGAAAAACTTCCTGACTGCCTCGAAATCACAGCATCAACCGCAGAAGGCGAAATCATGGGGCTCCGACATCGTGAGCTTCCGATTTGGGGCGTCCAATTTCATCCCGAGTCGATTTTAACAACTCATGGGAAAGAGCTGTTGGAAAAATTTTTGACCCTTTAAATTAGATACCAATTTTTTTCCACTCGCGCCCATCTTGCCGTTCAACGCCTTTTGCAGAAGGAAGTTCTTTTGCAATCGAAGGACTCGATTTTAAAGCACTCACAGGATCGCTACTACTTGTTGTAGGAGCACCATGCTTTTGGTGTTTTCCGTGAAACATATTTTTCCAAGAATTTCTGGCTTGTCTGCCTGCTACTGCAAGGGAATGACGTTCTTGTGGGCTGATTCCATTCTTTACGAAATTTTTTTCTGCCTGCTGACCAGATCTGGCCAGCGCTCGAAGCTGACGACTCACGAGTGAGTTATAATTTTTCAAAGCGCTACTTTGTCCCATGAGAACTTGATGACTCGATTGATCGGCATAAACATAATCCTAAAAACGTGAATGAACGAATTTATTCCGCTTATATTTCGGCGGATTTTCGTGGATATATTTCATAATTTCTGAGGACGACAAGGAATATTCAACCCGAAAAAAATACTTCAGCTTGAGCTGGGATTCCTGCCAAGCGTTTTCTGCCGAGCCAATGGCCGAAGACAGGAGCATTTCACGTGTTTTGATACACAGGGGTCTATTAAAAAAGTTAGTACTTAAAAATAGCCTGCGGCAAAACCATGTAGCGTGCCACGAGATTGAACTCACGGCGCTGTGCTGATAGAGGCAGGGAATGGGTATGTG
>JAPLTJ010000170.1 GCA_026398175.1 Verrucomicrobiia bacterium
GCTACGCTCAGAGTCGACTCGAGCCTTCCGTAACGAGTCCTAAAATCGCTCCAACTCTGCTAAGTTACCCCTTCTTCGCTCCAACTAAAAAGTGGGTACTTTTAATTGTCGCTGAGGGGAATTTTAATTGTCGTTGACGAATATCACAATGATTTGGGTTTACTAGCTCATGATCGAATTATCCCGTGTACTGTTGCTAATGCAAAAGCAAACATCAAAGAAACAGTTAGCCAAAAAAAAGGCCTCATCTCATCTCATCCAGCTGGCAAAGGAGTCGTCGACATTCTCTCTCAACTGTTTTCTGTGTGATGATGCTTTTTAAACTGCCACAACCAATATTGGCAAATGTTGGCTGATTTTTTTCGGAAAAATGCGCTTATTTGACCTGTATCTTCGTTTGTTCATGGGGGTGCTATGATCCATCCCTGAAAATAAAACGGCTTGTTTTCATTAAATCATACTTACAATCAGCAGGTTGCCATTTATTTTTTAACCTTCACCATGATCCAATCATAGCATTCTTTCTGTAGAATTTACCTCAACAGACCTACTCCGCGGCTTAAAAGTGAGATTAAACCGACTGTTTCACGGTCAGCAATGCCGCTCCAAAAACTCCGGCGCTATCTCCCAAAGCAGGTTTAAGAAAACGCGTCTTCAATTCATTATTAAAAACGTATGAAAGAATTTTTTCATGCGTCTCTTCTGTGTACAAAAGTTCGATATTGCCAACTCCTCCACCAATGACAATCGCATCAGGGTCGAGAATGTTGATCGGAATCGCAATTGCTTCTGCAAACTTTTCCTGCAGTCGTTTTAAAGTTACTTCAGCTGCTGCTTCACCAGCTACTGCTCTTGCAACAATATCAGGAAGTAATAATTTGTTTCCTGTTTGTTCAAAATAAAAATGCTCGAGCGCCGGTCCTGAAAAAACAGTTTCATTACATCCCTTCTTGCCGCAGTAACAAGATGTCTCCTCACCGCGCAAGGTATTATGACCCCACTCGCCAGCAATGCCATGTAATCCTTCAATGAGTTGACCATTGACGACCACTCCACCACCAACACCTGTTCCAAGAATAAGACCCATCACCACTTTTTTACCACGAGCAGCTCCTAACGTAGCCTCAGCTAAAGCGAAACAATTTGCGTCATTAGCTAATACCGCTTGAACATCTAATGCAACTGATAAATCTTCACGCAAAGCATGTCCGTTCAGGCACTGTGTATTAGAATCCTTTATTTTTCCTGTTGTTGGATCGGTAATTCCCGGCGTTCCAAAGCCTATTTTTTTTGGGCGCTTCATTCCAGAAACCGCCTCCATTTTTTCGATAAGTTTTATCACCTGACTGAGAATATGTTCATAACCTTTCTCAGCCTCCGTCGGAAGACGCTGTCGATAAAGCGCTATGTCAGGATATTCGAAATCAATGATCGCAGCTTCAATTTTAGTGCCTCCGAGGTCAACGCCCCAAAGAAATTTTTCTGAAGAACAGTGACTTTGGAAATTGGTTTTCATTTCTGTTTGGTTCCTATCCAACTACAGAGAAGTAATGGGTATTACCCATTATTCATCACTTTTTCCGCTCTTCTCCGGAGGATTCTTAAGATCTCGGCGAGATTTGATCACCTCATCAACAAGTCCGTATTTACAAGCTTCGGCGGCGGTCATGTAGTAGTCACGATCGGAATCCCGCTCTATGTCCTTCACGCTTTTTCCAGTGTGATGTGCAATAATGCCATTGAGACGTCGTTTCAATTTGTACATGAACTCCACACTCCGCTCCACATCACTTGCTGTTCCTTGAGCCCCACCAGAAACTTGATGAATCATGATGTCAGAGTTAGGCAGCGCAAATCGTTTTCCTTTGGTTCCTGCGCAGAGGACCACAGCTCCAAAGCTAGCAGCCATCCCCATGCAATAGGTGGCCACATCGCACGTGATAAACTGCATCGTATCGTAAATCGCCAATCCTGCTGTCACCGAACCGCCAGGAGAGTTGATGTAAATGTGGATATCTTTTTTCGGATCTTCCATCTGCAGGAAGAGTAACTGCGCAATAACTAAATTGGCCACCTGATCATCAATACCAGTTCCAATAAAAATAATCCGATCCTTGAGCAGCCTGGAATAAATATCGTAGCTCCGCTCACCGCGGCCGCTTTGTTCGATGACCATTGGAACAAGCATCGAATTACGAGGAGAAGAAGAGTTTGCAATATTCATCATTTTTATATTTTTAATTTCTAACCTTAGTGGCGGCAATGAGGCCCATGAACATGACCGGAGTGATCATCATGATCACCATCATGCTCTGCAGGAGAAGAAACAGGCAACTCTGTAATAGTTGCATGATCAACCAGCCATTGAAGCGTTTTGCTAAAAATCATGTCTTCTTGAATACCACCCAGAGCATGATTCTTCTTCAACTCCTTGAGCAATTTTTCAACAGACATTTTATAACGTTGCGAGAGCATCGTTATCTGTTGCTGAAGTTCTTCGGGAGTAATGACAATCTTTTCTTTTTCAGCAATGTCATTCAGAAGAAAATGTAATTTTACTTTTTCTTCGGCACTCTTCTTTGCAGAAGCCATCAACTCCTCTTGGTGAGACTTGATCATTTCCTCAGGAACGCCACGCTCTTGATTTTCTCGAATAACATTTTTTAAAATGTTATTCGCTTCACGTTGCACAATCACGGCAGGAGGGTCACACGGATTTTGCTGTACTAATTTCTCTGCGACTGCATCCTGTGTTTTTTGATGAAAATGATAATCCATCGTTTGCTGCAAGTAGTCGCAAATCTCTTTCTTGAGAGCCTCTAGCGTCAAACCTGGTTTCAACTTATTAGCAAAGGCATCGTCGAGCGGTGGCAATTGACGTGCCTTGATCTCATGAAGTTTCACGGCATAAGTCACGGTTGCTCCTCGAAGCACTTCTTCAGGACATGTTTTGCTGAAAGTGATCGTTATCTCCCTCTCCTCATCTGCTTTCAAGCCGAGCAAAGCTTCTGCAAATTCTGGAAGAGGAGATTTTTTTTCCATCCGAAACCAAGCATGCTGTCTCGATGAAAAGCTAGGTGATAAATCAGGATAACGTTCTTCCAAAGAAACTCCGTCTAATGTTCCGGAATAATCCAGCACAGCAAAATCATCCATTTCTAATCCGCGACCTTCAACGGTCACAAAATCAGCTACATCTTCGCGCATCTTTGTTAAATGCGACTCCACAACAGCATCATCAACTATTTGCTTTTCAACGGAAACTTCTAGTCCACGATAGTTAGCAAGTTCGATCTCAGGCTTCGTGATCAACGTCGCAGTGACATGAAGAGTGTGATCTTCTTCGAGTCGCACATCTTTAATCTGAGGATACTGCGCTAGCTCTAGTTTTTTTTCTTGAATCGCCTCACGAACAGCAGCCTCCATCAGCTTTTCGGTCGCCTCTTGTTTAATTTCTTTACCATATTTTTTTTCTACGGCAGAACGAGGTGCTTTTCCTTTGCGAAAACCAGGAATGCGAGCCAAGCGACAATATTCTTCAGCAATGCGCTGCCATTCTTTCTCGAAACGCTCCGCAGGAAGCGTAACATGAAGATCGATCACACAATTTTCTTTTTGTTCAGTAGTAACGTGCATAATGAGCCCCATAGGAAATCATAATTTAATAAGAACAACAATCCAATTCATGAAAAAGTAACGGGTAACGAGTAACGAGTATTTTCGTATCACATTAAATTAGCTTTTTGGAAATTCATATTTTAACAAACCTGGTCTTTATAGAAAAAATATCTCAGAAAATGTTGCCTTAGAACTCGCCAGCCGTTACTCGTTACCCGTTACTCATCACTCCTTCCCATGTCTCCCATTCGCTTTTTCCTCTACGGTGTTCCGGCTATCTTGCTCTTGTTGTTGGCCGTTTCTTTTTGGAATACCAAGGAACTCTCTGCAAAGAAAAAAAATGAAATGTCTTTAGGGCTCAACGCCGAGCCTGCCACGCTCAACCCGCTACAGCAAGCCGACACAGCCTCTGCACCAGTCATGGCTCTCCTTTACAATGGACTGCTCAAACAAAATGAAAATTTAGAACTTGTTGGCGATCTCGCTCAGGAATGGTCGATCTCTAATACAAAGACGGAGCCGATCATCAAGTTCACGTTGCGACGCGATGTGCGCTGGCATGATGGAACATCTTTTACCTCGCGTGATGTTCTTTTTACTTATCATGCCGTCATGGATGAACGGCTCGTCTCTCCTCTGCGCGGAGACTTTGAAAAAATTGCAACCATTGAAACCCCTGATCCATGGCATGTCATCGTTCATTATCGCATGCCTTTTTCACCGGCACTCTTGAGTTGGACAACTTCTATTCTTCCGGAACATCTCTTGAAAGGGAGCAATCCGATCAGCTGGGCAGGCTCTTTTAATCGACATCCCATCGGAACTGGTCCTTTTCGTTTTAAATCTTGGAAGAGCAATGAATATATCCAACTTCACCGCAACGATGACTATTTTTTAGGACCCCCTTGGCTTGACTCGATGGTTTTTCACATTTTTCCTGATCCTCTCACCATGCGTCTTGCTTTTGAGACTCAGCAAATCGACTTTTGGGATGCACCCCCCTCTGCGATCAAGAGTTTTAAGAATAACGCTCGCTATGAGCTCTTTGATTCTCCGAGCAATTTATACACTTATATTGGTTGGAACTTACGCCGCAAAATGTTTTCGGATCGCTCTGTTCGCCAAGCTTTGGCTCAAGCTGTCAATATCCCTGAAATGATTCGTTACATTCTCTATGGTCATGGCCTTGTTTCTACGGGCATCTACACTCCTCAACTTTGGTTTTTCAATCCGAATGTTATTCCTTTTTCTTATAACCCTGAAAAAGCAAAAAAAAATCTGGATGCAGCTGGCTGGAAAGTAGGCCCAGACGGCATTCGACAGCGGCATGGCAAGCGTTTCAGTTTTACGATCATCACCAACAATGGAAACGATGTTCGAAAAGATATCGCAACATTAGTTCAAGACGATCTCCAAAAAATTGGGATTGAAGTGAAGATTGAAATTTATGAATGGGCTGTTTTTTTTAAAAAAGTGAGAGCGGGTGATTTTGATGCGACCGCTTTAGGATGGGGATTGCCTAATAACTACGATCAATATCAGATTTGGCATTCGAGCCAATGTCATCCGGATGAGATGAACTACGTTGGTTATCAAAATCCTCACGCTGACGCACTGATGCTCGAGTTACAACAAGAATACGATCGCACCAAAATCATCCAACTTGCAGGCGAACTGCAACAAATCATCTATCAAGATCAGCCCTACCTCTTTCTTTTTGTGCCTCAATCAACTTCTGTGCTGAGACGAGGAAGTTATCGCATTTGCTATCCGACCGATCATGGATTTATCGACAGCCCTATCCACATGACCAAAGCAGGCTGGAGTTACAATCTGGAGTGGTTTTATCGCACGGAATATCCGCCGAAAAAGTAATGAGTATTTTAAAAATCGAATTGCGATCCATTTTTCGAAATTCATTTTTTAACGGGCCCTCTTTTTAGAATTATTGATCGCAGCAAATTGTGGCTCAGAACTCGTTACCCGTTACCCGTTACCCGTTACTTAATTTGCCTTCGGCAAATTATGAATTCGTTTTTATAAACTCTTCTAAATTTTCAGAAGCTGTCGTAGAGATAGAAGAAGATGCTGTGCTGCTCATCACCAACATCATTAGGCCAAGGACTCCGACGGCAACAAAATTAGGAGGAGCGCCAACAGCAGCTGTGCTAGCCGTCACAATCGCCTCGGGATGACTCATGAAATGTTTTCCAAGATGTTCTAAGGCTTCTGTTGATGTTTCCTGCAACAGAGAGGCGATCAGATCATCCGTAATAACAGCGGTGGAGCTAAGAACATCTCCTTTTTGATCCAGCTCTTTTTTCATCGCCTCTTGGCTCTCTTGTTGAAAATAAAGGGCCGCAGCATTGAGATACGCTTGAGTTTCTTGAAGGTTCGGGGTTTTTGATAAAGAAGGTAATGTGGTGCTCATAATAGTATTTAATTCTAGTTTTCTTCAGGAGCAGATCTTGCTCTTTGCATATATTGATAAGCCATCGCGCAGGCTCCTCCAACGAGGATAGCAACAGTAACGCCTGGATGAGCTGCTATGATTGCAGCAACAACTGTTGTTGCCGTGCTCAAACCATGCGCGGCCGTCGCAGCTATCGAGTGATGCAGCGCAGCTGTTGGAGCTACCTGCGTTACTGTCCCCGCAGTTGTTGTAGTAGCGGCAGTCGTTGTTGCCGTTACTGTAGTAGAACCAGCAGCAGTGGCAGCTGCTGTTGTTGTTGTTGTTATCGCGCCAGGAACGCTTAATCCTACTGCCACTGGAGCTGTTACAATCGCCTTAAAAGAAGAAATTAAGAGAGTTTGCAGCTCCTGTCCAAGAGCAACAGCAATATCAGGATGTTGCACTAAGTAAACACCCAAAGCAGCATCTCGGACATTGTGAACAACTTGACGTATGAGACCTGGCTCAAACATATGGTGCCCCACTACGCCACCAACAATAGCACTTACCAACAAAGCCTGTTGGGCTGCGGGAATGGTTGCCAATGAGGCAGCAATCATTGCCGTAGTAATATTATTAACTTCATGCTCAATAGAACTGGATGCCCTGGCTATCCTGGATGATGCTATATAAAGGCGATGAGCAATGGCTCCAGCAATAATAAAAGGAAGAATAGCTGAAGCAGCACTGGCAACCGTAACTTGCACTGAAGCAGAAGTAACAGCAGCTGTAGTTCCCATGATGGCAGAAGCCACTGCAAGATGTGCCGTTGGAAGACTTACAGTAGCGATAAGATTAGCTGGTGCTGCAGCACCCATCATAGGAAGAACTGCTGCATGAGGCAAAGAAGCACTAATGGTTGTGAACAACTGCGCGAGAGCCGCATGAATGGTAGGAGTGTTTAAATGAGCAGCCAGCGCAGTCATTCCTGGACCACTTAATGCAGTTGCATTAGTAACGTTTTCTGTTGCGGTGAGACCTGCCAGCGTACCTGCTACGGCAAGATTTGCAGTTATCTCCTGCAATACGGCTCGTTCTTCAAGAGGAAGGCTTACTACTACGCGCGCTACTGCCTCACTATACGCATGCACAGCTCCGTCGATCTTATCTGCTGCTTCTTTAGAAATCGGTACTATTGGAATATGACTCACGACATCGTTTTTTTCGTAAATGTCTTTTTCTTCTTCTTCGACATCTCTCCAAACTGCAAGATCTGCATTTTCTGCTGCTTGATCAATAACCCGACCAATGACATGAGCACTCCAAGATTTTTCAGGAGGTTTTAAATCACTCCAAGCCTGATCAACAAGATCTACTTGATCTGGATATTTTGCTTCTAGGGCCTCTTTAAACGCTGCTTTCGTTCTTACTTGGTCTTGATCGTCAGCAGAGGAATTAACAGCAATCCCACCATCATTGGAAACAACAATATTTTTGGCGTCAGGATTTCTTTTAATGAAATCTTCAAAATGCCCAAGTGAGAGAGAAGAAGAAATTGGAGCCACGTTGTCCATAGGATATGAGGAGATGTTACGCCACTATTGTAATGTTACAATTCTTTTTTGAATACTGCATCATAGGCAAGACTGACCCCTATGGTATTTTTTGCTGTAGCCTGTAGCCTGCAGCTTGTACCTTCTTGAAATGCTTTCCTTCATCTTGCGCCGACTTGGACTCAGCATCATTCTGCTTTTTTTGATCAGTTTTATTTCTTTTTTTATCATCACATTAACTCCAGGTAGTCCCTACCCCTGGGGCGAGATGAATCCTAAGATTTCTCCGGAAGTGAAAGCGGCTTTTCGAAAAAAATTCCACCTCGATTTTCCGCTCCACCAACAATATGAAATGATGCTTCATGATCTTTTCACGGGAGAGTTACGCAGCATGAAAGACGATCTGCCTGTGATGAAAAAAATCATCTCCCGGCTTCCGGCAACATTAGCTTTAAACGTCATGGCGATTCTTTTTTCGCTTTCATTTGGAACACTGCTTGGCCTCTACGGATCGCTCTATCGTGGAAATTGGAAAGATATGTCCCTCTCTTGTCTTTCTTTTCTTTTTATTGCTTTGCCTGGATTTTGGATCTCGTACCTTCTTGTTCTTGCTCTGGTAAAACATATTGGGATTCCCATCTTGGGCACTCAGAGTTACGGCGTGGATTTCCCCACTGATCTTGCTCGTTGGCTTGATCGCCTCTGGCACTTGATGCTGCCTGCCATTATTCTCTCGCTTGCTGGCATCGCCACTCAGTCGCGCTACTTGCGCTCTAGCATGATCGAAACGCTTCGAGAAAATTACATCCTGACAGCCCGCGCCAAAGGCCTCTCTCCTACCGTAGTTCTTTATCAACACGCTCTGAGAAATTCTCTTCGCCCGTTAATCACTGGCATCGGCATGCTCCTTCCCAGCCTCATCAGCGGCTCCGTTATTATTGAAACTATTTTTGCTTATCCCGGCATGGGACAACTCGGATACCAAGCAGTGCTCGAGCGGGATTATCCTATTTTGATCACGCTGAATATGATTGTTGCCACCATGGTGCTTTTAGGAAACCTCTTCTCCGATCTACTCTACGCACTGGTTGATCCGAGGGTGAGACTTGAATAAAAATGAAACAAATTGTTTTTGAATCTCCATCACAGCAACTTTGGAAACGCTTTTGTAAAAACAAAGTCGGTCTCTGGGCTCTCGGCCTCATTCTTTTTCTGACGCTGATAGCAGCTGCAACTCTTCTCCTCAGCTGGTTGGGCCTCCCATGGCCGATGAATCCGAATGCTACCGATCTATCGCAAAAGTTACTTTTACCGAATCGACTTCATTGGTTAGGAACTGATCATTTAGGACGAGATGTTTTTTCTAGGATGCTTCATGGAGCTCCCATTTCCCTCACTGTAGGATTCACAACGGTTATCGTCTCTCTTTCCATCGGCGTTCTCATCGGATCTGTTGCTGGTTATTGCGGAGGAAAAATAGATCAGCTCTTAATGCGCTTGGTCGATGCTTTTCTTTGCTTTCCTACTTTTTTTCTTATCTTAACGGCTGTCGCCCTTCTTGGACCAAGCCTCATGAATATTATCGTCGTCATTGGTCTTGTCAGCTGGACGGGAACCGCACGTCTGGTGCGCGGAGAATTCCTCACCTTGCGAGAAACTCAATATATTAATGCAGCCCAGATCCTCGGACAGAAATCTTCCACCATCATTCTCCGACATATTCTTCCTAACGCAGCAGGAGTCATATTGATCACCGCTGTTTTAGGAATTCCAGAAGCGATCTTAGCAGAAGCTGGCTTAAGTTTTCTTGGTTTTGGTGTTCAACCTCCTCAAGCAACATGGGGAAATATTATCGCTGACGGAAAAACTTATCTGCTTGAAGCTTGGTGGCTGATTCTCTTTCCTGGTTTTGCCATCTTTATCACTGCGCTCGCTTTCTATCTTGTTGGTGATTCCTTGCGAGAGGCAGGAGAAAAAAAATAAAAACTTTTTGCTGATATGACCACAACAACACCTCCTTTTTTAGAAATAAAAAACTTAAGCATCGGTTTCTCTTCAGATGAAAAAATTGTTCCGGCCGTGCGTGATGTTTCTTTGATTCTCAATAGAGGAGAAACATTAGCCATTGTCGGCGAAAGCGGTAGTGGAAAAAGTGCCACCTCTCTTGCGATCACACGCCTCCTTGCTTCTCCACCTGCCGTTTATCAAGGCGGTCAGATTCTTTTTAATGGAGTTGATCTCTTAGCACTTTCAGAAAAAGAGTTGCGGGCCTATCGTGGAGGACGCATTGCCTACGTTTTCCAAGAGGCCTCTACTTCACTTAATCCGGTCTATACCATTCGAAGCCAGATGGCAGAAATGTTGAGGCTCCACCGTCCTGAATTTCATGATATAGATACTGAAATCATTCATTGGCTTGAAATGGTTGGTATCACGAATCCCAAAGAGCGACTCAAAGCTTACCCTCACCAACTCAGTGGAGGAATGCAACAACGCGTCATGATCGCGATGGCCCTCTCGGCTCAACCAGACCTTCTTATTGCTGATGAGCCAACGACCGCTCTCGATGTCACGATTCAAGCCCAGATCTTAGCTCAACTTTCCAAACTTGAAAAAGAACTCGGGATGACAATGATCTTAATCACCCACAATCTAGCCATCATTCGCGGACTAGCTCACCAAGTAGCGGTGATGCACCATGGAAGCATCGTCGAATATGGACCCACGGAAGAAGTGTTGCAAAATCCTCAACATCCCTACACCAAAGCTCTGCTGGCCTGCATCCCTCGTTTGGATGAGCATCGGAGACGCTTATCAACCATTGGAAAAGAGCTCCAATGAAATGACCTCGCCCTTTCTCTCCATCATCATTCCTGCTCGTAACGAAGCAGACCGCTTGCCCAAAACCATTGGGCAGCTTCAAGATTTTTTTCAATATCACTCATGGCCTTTAGAAATCATCCCCGTCATTCAAGGCAATGATGAAACGGCAACCCTCATTTGTAAACTAGCACAAAAAGATCCTCGCATTAAACCGATCATTGACTCCCAAGGCGGAGGCAAAGGGCGCGCAGTTCGTTACGGCGTCGAGCAAGCTCAAGGCGAAGTCATTCTTTTTATCGATGCTGATCTGAGCGTCCCTCCACATTGCCTCATTAAATTGCTAGAGCAGTTTCAAACCAGACCTCTTTCAAAACTCGCTGCTGGCGATGAAGAGCAAGAAGTGTCGGTGCACAGACGAGGAGCGTATAAGGAAATACTCGACGAGGCGAGCACCGGCACGACGCAACTATTCGCGTCAGCAGTAGAGTTTGGGAGGAGGTCTACTTCGACTTCCTGCGATATTTTAATTGGAAGCCGCCAACATCCAAAAAGCAACATCACTCATCCACAACCATGGCACCGCCGCTTTCTAGGACGAGTCTTCAATCTCTTCTTGCGCTCTATACGCCTTACGAAATTTCGCGATACTCAATGTGGTTGTAAATTTTTTCGTCACGATGTGGCCAAGACACTCTTTTCTTATGCCATGGTCAATGGATTTGCTTTTGATGTAGAAATTCTCTTGCTCGCAAAAAACTTAGGCTACCATGTCGAGGAAGCCCCGGTAGAATGGGCCAATGGGGGCCATTCTCGTTTTGGAATCTCTAACGATGGAATGCAGGCATTAGAAGATGTTTGGAATCTTACAGAATATTCATAACTTCAGCCGCCGTCTTAAAATGCATTTTAGCAAAGGTTGGCAATAATCCTGAACCATGTGCCTGAACTAAATCGCGAGCAGTCTGCTTGACTTTGGATGAAACTCCTTTTGAAAGAACCACCCCAAGTTCCTTGCCGCGCTGTTCCAACCAGTCAATGAACCCTTCCCGTGCTAAAATAGAGGCGGCAGCAACAGCGTAATCAGATTCTGCTTTGGTGCGTTGTTCTAGTTGAAGTTTTTTTCCTTTTTCTAAAAGCGCCCGCTGCAGGACTCGCTCATTCGCAAACTTGTCTGAAAGAGCTCGCGGACAACTAGGAACTTTTTCACAAAGATTTTCCAACACACGCGCGTGCCCCCAAGCAAGGAGCGTGTTGAGATTTCCAATCTTTTGATAAAGCTCATTATATTTTGGAGGAGTGATGACAATGCGATCCCAAGGAGCTTGTGAAGCCCGAATGGCGGCAGCGAGTTCACGGATTTTTTTATCGCTCCCAATGTTTTTGCTATCGCAAACACCGAGCTCTTGAAATTTTTTAGTCAGCCTTTCATCAGTATAAACTCCGGCGATCACCAACGGTCCAAAGAAATCTCCTTTACCGCTCTCATCGACTCCGAAGTGAGGTGCAAACTGATCCGGCGTGTGCACCTCTTCGTAACCGAGCAGTGCTTGACCAGTAATTTCTGGTTCTAAAATAAAAGTAATGAAGTCTTCAATGCCGCGCCCCTGCAAGAGAATCTTGGGACCTTTCTCATAAACAGAAACATTCAACTTATCTTTTTTAGCAGCAAAGAGCGTGTATGGTTTTGCCTCAAAAATAAATCCGCGCTCTTGCAAAATCGCACGAAGTTTTTTGGCTTGTTGCAGCGTTATAAGAGTTGTATGAGAATGGAGAGGCATGAAGAAAGACTGAAGGCTAAAGACTGAGGGCTAAAGACTAAAATTACTTGAAGAGAATAAAACGATTTTTTGAATCCATAAATCTGAATCCACACTCTAATACCATCTCCCCAAAATAAATGGACTATAAGACGCTGGAAGTTTGGTGTTGAGCAAGGCGGAAGAGTGCAGCGCTATGCGAACATAACGCCAGATCTGACAACGAAGCTCAGCGCCAAAATAACAAGTCAGAGTATAAGATAATTTGTCAACGATAAGGAGAAATGTCTAATGAATATCCTTCAGCCTTCAGCCTTTAGCCTTTAGCCTGTTTTTGTGAAACAAAAACTCCTCACCTGGTTCCGCCAACACGGCCGGCATGACTTGCCGTGGAGGCAATCTCCAACGCCCTACGATGTTTTGGTTTCGGAGTTCATGCTCCAGCAAACAACAGTGGCAACGATTATTCCTCGTTTTCAAGATTGGATGAATCGTTTTCCAACTCTAGAAACTCTAGCAACAGCCTCTGAAGATGAGGTCCTGTCAGCATGGCAAGGCCTTGGTTACTACGCACGCGCACGTCGACTCTATCAGGCGGCGCAAGCGATTGTTACTTTTCATCAAGGAAAAATTCCGCAAGATCTTCCAACTTTATTAGAACTTCCTGGAATTGGCCCTTACACCGCATCAGCACTCCTCGCCTTTGCTTTCAATCAACCAACAGCAGTCCTCGATACGAACATTGTGCGCGTGATTGCTCGATTGAACAACATCACAACCCCAAGCGATTCCAAAGAAGGAAAAGAACAAATTGCCCTTGCTGCTCAAGAAATTCTTCCTAAAAAAGAAGGCTATGCTTTTGCCTCCGCTTTGATGGACCTTGGTTCCATGATTTGCACCGCTTCTAATCCTCAGTGCAACATCTGCCCCCTCTCTTCAAACTGCCTTGCAGAAAATCCGGCATCACTTCCTAGAAAAAAACCAAAACAATCCATCACTCGCAAAAAAGAAGTTCGTCTTTTTTATCAGCGCGACGATCGTATTTATTTGGAACAATCGTCAGGGCCTTATTGGAAGGGCCTTTGGATCTTGCCACTCGCTCTCCCAATCCCTTTGCACAAAAACTATTTGAGCTCGATCACCTACCCAATCACGCGCTATCGCGTAACGATGAAGCTCTATCAAGGCACAGGAGCTCCTCCTAAAAACCTCTCCCCTTTTTCTAAAAAAGAATTACAAATACTAGCCATTCCCTCTCCTCATCGCAGAGCGATTGAAAAAATAGAAAAAGTAATAGCCACAAAAGAACACAAAGATCACAAAAAAATTCAGCCTGTTTTCTTTTCTTTGTGATCTTTGTGTTCTTTTGTGGCTATTTTCTTTCTGCTTTGTGGTCTTTGTGGTTAATTCTCTTCCATGCAACGCCGAACTAAACAAAAAGAGGCTATTGCTTCCGTATTGCAAAAGAAGCATCAACCTTTAACCATTGAAGAGATTCATCAGATGGCACTCAAGGCTGTCCCTTCTCTTGGCATTGCGACTGTTTATCGCACGCTCAAATCGCTGCTTGATGAAGGAAGCATCAAAACCGTAGAGCTCCCGGGAAAGCCCCTTCATTACGAAGAAGCCCACAAAGGACACCATCATCATTTTTGCTGCAATGCTTGTCATGGCGTTTTTGAATTAGAAAAATGCCTCACTGGCATTCACCAATTAGCCCCTAAAGGATTTCAGGTTACCGATCACGAAATTATTCTCTACGGTACCTGCAATCAGTGCACTCAACTATAAATGATTGAAAGGATCTCCTTTAATGAAAGAGTCTGATTCAAATGCGCTGCTGCGGATGCAGGACAAGGAACGAGGCGTACAGACCCGCAGTGTATATGAACATACTCGAGGAGGCGAGCACCGGAGTGACGCAGTCCTGCGCTGCAGCAGTAGCATTTGGGCAGACTCTAACCGCTACTCGCGTCACCTCCTCCTTCCGGAAGTGGGACCAGAAGGACAAAAAAAATTAAAAGCTGCTAAAGTTCTCTGCATTGGCGCAGGAGGCCTCACTTCGCCAGCGGCTCTCTACCTTGCTGCAGCAGGGGTTGGATATCTAGGGTTAGTCGATGCTGATTGTGTTGATGTTTCCAACTTGCAACGCCAGATTCTTTACAGCACTCCTGATGTTGGCCAAAAAAAAACGACCGTTGCTCGCGAGCGACTTTTGAAACTCAATCCTCAAATTCAGATTCAAGAATACGAAACTTTTCTCACAGCAGAAAATAGTAAAGATATCGCTTCTTCCTACGATCTCCTCCTCGATGGCTCCGATAATTTCTCAACACGCTATCTCACCAATGATCTTGCTTTCTTCCTCAAGAAGCCGCTGATCTATGGATCTGTTTTTCGCTTTGAAGGTCAATGCACGCTCTTTGAAGCTCATCAAGAAGGCCCCTGCTATCGCTGCCTTTTTCCGGAACCGCCGCCGCAAAACCTGATTCCAAGCTGCAGCGAGGCCGGAGTCCTTGGAGTTGTTCCAGGCATCATTGGCACCCTGCAAGCGACAGAAGCCCTTAAATGGATTCTTAAAATTGGAACTTCACTGCGCGGTCGTCTCTTGCAATGGAATGCGCTCACGATGAAATTCCGAGAGTTTCATCTTCGAAAAAATCCTCACTGCCCTCTTTGCGGATCACATCCTACGATCACTCAAGTTCTGGATAAAAAAATTCATTACTCCACTTCTATGACTCCAAATCCTATTGCCATCCCCATCATCACCGTTGAAGAACTTCAACAAAAATTACAACAGCACCCTGCCATCAAGCTCGTCGATGTCCGCGAACCTTCAGAATATGCGATTGCCAACATTGAAGGATCTCAACTTATTCCTCTCGGAGAATTGATGACACGCTTAAATGAACTTTCTCGCAATGATGAAATCGCGCTCCTCTGCCGCTCGGGAGGGCGCAGCGCTCAAGCTCTCTTGTGGCTGCGTGAGGCTGGGTTTTCCAAGCTCTACAACGTGGAAGGCGGCATCCTCGCGTGGCGCGAGCACATCGATCCGTCGCTGACGGCTTATTAAAGAGAGAAAATGATACCTCCACCAGAAAATATCATGGTGGATTTTCAAAATTAACATCTACTCCACCCTAGACGTCATTCCTGCGGACGCTGGAATGACGGTTGTGTAGTAGAAATAACGCTAGTACCTAAAATATTCTGGCATTCCAAACGCATTTTCAATCACTCGAATTTTAGGAGGCTTGCTGGCGATGACTTCGACGACATCAAACCGAAAAGTGAGATCGGGAAGACCTAAAAGCCGCAGCCACGCAAGCGCTCCTCGTTGAATCAATTTTTGTTTTTTGCGATTCACCGCATCAAGAGGACGCGAATGCTCTTCGCTGCTTCGTGTTTTAACCTCCACAAAAACCAACGTCTCTCGATCACGACAAATAAGATCCAGTTCCCCTCCATACGGACCACGATAATTGCGATAGAGAATTTTAAACCTGCGCCGCTTCAATTCTTTTGCTGCCATTTCCTCTCCCCAAGCTCCAAGCTCAATGTGACTGGACTTTTTTTTGAAACGAAAAAATAATTTGATCGACCGGAGAAAAACCGCGTCGATGATGCTTGCAAGGTCCATACTGGCGAAGTGTAGCTAAATGTGCAGCGGTAGCATAGCCCTTATGTTGTAAAAATCCATATTGAGGAAACTCGCGATGCAACTCTTCCATGATGCGATCACGGGTTACCTTGGCCACGACACTTGCTGCAGCAATGCTCATTGATAAACCATCACCACCCACCAATGCCGTTTGAGGCACGGGAAAATCACGCACGGGCAATCCATCTATTAGAGCATGCTCCGGAAATGGCTTAAGCGCTAGCAAAGCACGCCTCATCGCAAGATGGGTGGCTCTCAAAATATTCAAGTCGCCAATCTCTTGAACATTTCCTTCTCCAACGGCCCAAAGAATTTCATGCTCTCTGGTGATCACTTCAAAAAGTTCTTCTCTCGCCGTGAGCGATAACTTTTTGGAATCGTTGAGTCGCTCTAGCTGCCGCAACAATATTGAGGAAATTTTTCTCGGCAAAATGACAGCGGCCGCAATCACAGGTCCAGCCAAGGGCCCACGCCCAGCCTCATCAACGCCAGCAATTAATTGAACTCCTTTTGAAAACAAGACTCCTTCATGGTCTAGCGTTGGGCGCTGCTTAGCAGGCGGCAACAGCTTTTTTCGCATTGGTCATAGTAGATAGAACAGAGTCTGTTCAAAATTCGCTGATGCTGATGCAGGACAAGGAACGTAGTACCGCAGTGTATAGTTAAATACTCGAGGACACGAGCACCGGAGTGAATCCGTCCTGCGCTGCATCAGTAGAATTTAGGACTGACTCTGCTGTTGTTCTTTTACCGTCGTCGCCGACTTACCCTTACGCTGACGAAGGTAATTCAACTTAGCACGACGGACAGCACCTTTTTTCTCAACTTCAATCTTAGCAATACGAGGAGAGTGAAGAGGAAAAACGCGCTCTACGCCTTCTCCATAAGAAATACGGCGAACGGTAAAATTCGCATTGATACCAGCCCCTTTACGGCCGATCACAATACCAGCATAAATCTGAACACGTTCTTTTTCACCTTCGATAACGCGGGTGTGAACGCGAATGGTGTCCCCAACTCCAAAAGGAGTCAGGTCTGTTTTCATATGCTCTTGTTCGATAGTCTCTATAATAGTCATGGCCGAAGAAATGGTTCCGAAGAAATTGGTCCGAAAGATTAAGCAATGCTAGAATTGATAGCAAGATAAAAAAAGTAAGCGTTCAGCGTAGAGTGTAAAAAAAATTTTAACCTTCGTCAGAGCTGCCAGGCGATTGACGAAGGACAATACCAAATCGAGAGATTAGCCTATGAGCTGAAGGCTTACAAAAAAAAACGGCTGCCCTCCAAAAAAGAGAGCAGCCGTTCTCGTTTGGTTTTTTTTAATTTATTTTACAGCTGGTGTTGGTGCCGATATTACCGGCGCTGCGGCTATTCCCTTTTCATAAGCAAGCATATCAACCTGCGCTTCTAAGACAGCAACAGAATTGCTGACATCAACATTATTCAAGAACTGATTAAGTTTGTCTTGAAGCTGATTAAAAGAGCTGAGAGCGCTATCGGTATCATTACGTTTGCTGAGAAGAACGTTCAGGAACTCGTAGCGGCAGCCTTGTTCTAGCAACTTATACCATCTCCCTAAAATAACTGGACCATCTGACTTGTTATTTTGGCGCTGAGCTTCGTTGTCAGATCTGGCGTTATGTTCGCATAGCGCTGCACTCTTCCGCCTTGCTCAACACCAAACTTCCAGCGTCTTATACCAGCGTCTTATAGTCCATTTATTTTGGGGAGATGGTATTAAAGACACTGATATTGGCATTGATGGCCATTTTTTCCTCTAGCTTAACCTCAAGTTCAGCAGCAGAATTTGTTGGATCAAGATTTTCAAGATCGAGTTCGACCCATGGACATCTTGCAAATGTTGGTTTAGCACGATAATTGCTACAAGCAGCTTTGCATTTTTCAGTGAGCGCTGACTGAAATTGATTCCACAATTGTTGTTCGTCTGAAGTCAAAGCAGCAGCATTAATAGCATCTTGAAGTTCTAATTTTTTATATTGATGAACCTTGCTGCTAAATTTCGCACTATCGTCAGAATAATGACTCTCTTCCAGCTTCACTTCCTTTATCGGAGCAGGATTTGTTGGATCGGCATTTATCAGGTCCGTTTGCCAAGCCAAAAAATCGTCTTGCATATTGGCTAGCAAAGAGTCAGTCCCCTCATAAAACTTGGCCGCAAAAGAAACCTCATTGACGAGACCAACTCGTGCATGGAGAAGCTCATTCTCAACACTCCCAAATTCTATGGAATTGATGAAAGGAACAACGAGATTAGAATAATCCGCATTGCTGAGATCCTCTACTAATGCTAAAACATCCGACTGCTGGTCCTCCTGCCAATTTGTATTTCTTACCCGAGCAACAGCTGATTGATAAGTGACAACATTTGCTTCAGCAGCGACCAAATCTTCTGGAGCTGAGGTTGAATTGAGGCTTGCCATTTTATTTTGAAGATTTTGCCAAGCTTGATCCGATGAAACAGCAGGGGAAAATGCAACAGAACTACTCTGAGCAGCGTGCAGCGAGAGTATGGAAGCCACTAAGAGAGAGGGATTTTTGGAAGGTTTGTTCTATTGGTTTCAAGAGTTAGATGATTATTTTAATTTTAACTCTCTCTTGCTGAGGGAGAAGTAGGTGCAGATCTATTCTTTCTCCTAAAAAGAATCAACGCTATTTTTTAATTTTCTTTTTGCACTGAGAGAGCCTCGAAAAAATATTTGCTGTAACCTGTAACCTGCACCCTGTAACCTTTCCCCATGCGTCTTGTCATTGCCATCACCGGAGCGAGTGGAGCTCTCTATCTTCAACGTTTCCTTCATCATTTAGATGGAAAAGGTCATGAGCTTCACCTCGTGATGAGTAGCTATGCCAAGCAGGTGATTCATCAAGAGCTAGGAACATTAGCCATCCCACTAGAGGTTCAGCAATATCAGGAAAAATCGATGATGGCTCCTTTTGCTAGCGGCTCTGCTCTCTTCGATGCGATGATCATCATTCCTTGCTCGATGGGCACCGTGGGGCGCATCGCTTCTGGAACCTCTGAAACATTGATTCTCCGGGCGGCTGATGTTTTTTTGAAAGAACGCCGCAAGCTAATTCTCGTTGTCCGTGAAACCCCTTGGAATCTCATTCAAGCTCGCAACATCGTCACTGTCATGGAAGCAGGCGCCTGCGTGTTACCTGCGATGCCCTCTTTTTATAGCAATCCAAAAACGTTAGAAGAAGTCGCCGACACTGTCGTCTTTCGTTTACTCGATCAGCTTGGCATTGAATCTCCAAACGCCTGTCGCTGGCAAGAGTCATAATGAGATTCCATCGCGAAAATTTTCTCTCTGCGCTTGCAGCCGGCATCGCTCGCTGTCTCTTTCGCACGCTGCGGCTGGAAATCATCGATCGCTCTGGCTTTCTCACACAGCCAGCGGAGAAGCCTGTCATCATGACCTTTTGGCACAATCGTATCCCTGCCATTGCTGTCGGATTTTTAAGACACTATCCTCACCGGTTACGCAGAGGAGTTGTTGTCCTCACCAGCCCCAGCAAAGATGGCGACATTCTTGCCGGCGTCATGACTCATCTCGGAATGGGCTCTGTACGGGGTTCTAGCTCGCGTCGTGGATCAACAGCTCTTCGAGAACTCACCGGGAAATTAGAAGCCGGCCACGATCTTGCGATCACCCCTGATGGACCACGTGGCCCCAAATATTCATTGGGACCCGGTGTTGTTTTTTTAGCTCAAAAAACAGGCCTGCGCATCTTGCCCCTTCACGCTCGTTATCATCGTGCCTTTCATTTAAAAACCTGGGATTCTTTTGCCATCCCTTGGCCCTTTTCAAAAATCAACATTGTGATTGACGACTATATTACTATTGACCCTTCTCTCACAGACCTAGAGCCAGAGCGAATCAAACTAGAACACCTTTTAAAAACAAACGCTGAATCTGCTGATAGAAAGGCTGATGGCTGAAGGCTAAAGGTTAAAAACAACATCTCACTATGAATTTGATCGATGGAAAAAAAGCTGCTGCTGCTATCGAGCAGACGCTCTTGGAGCGAATCACCTTATTAAAACAACGCGGCATCACTCCCGGCCTGGCTGTTGTTCTCGTTGGCGAAAATCCAGCATCGCAAGCCTACGTGCGCAACAAAGATCGGACCTGCGCACGCCTTGGCATGTTCTCTCGCAAAATCGAGCTCTCCGCTAACACCACACAGGATCAGCTTCTGCAGCTGATCAATGAATTAAATGTTGATCCACTTATCCACGGCATTCTCGTGCAGTCACCTCCTCCCTCTCACATTGATGAGCAAGCGATCACCCAAGCGATCGATCCACGCAAAGATGTCGACGGTTTTCATCCGATCAACGTTGCAAAATTAGCCATGGAAGATCCTTCTGGCTTTGTTCCCTGCACGCCACTTGGCTGCCAGCATCTCTTAATGAGCGTAGGCATTGAAACTCGTGGCGCCAATATTGTTGTCGTTGGACGAAGCCTTATTGTTGGAAAGCCAATGGCTCTTTTGCTACTACGCAAAGGCGTTGGCGGCGATGCCACGGTGACCGTAGCTCACTCTCGCACGCGTCATCTCGCAGAAATCACCCGCTCTGCCGATATTGTCATTGCAGCACTAGGCCGCCCTCACGCGCTAGGCTCAGAGCATATCCGCGAAGGAGCCGTCATTATTGATGTCGGCATCAATCGTGTTCCTGAAACTTCCTCTGCAACAGGTTATCGGCTTGTTGGGGATGTTGACTTCGAAGCCGTCGCTGATCGCTGCGCCGCGATCACGCCTGTCCCAGGCGGCGTCGGACCGATGACGATTGCGATGTTGATGCAGAATACCGTCACAGCTTGCGAGCGGTTGAAAAATAGCCGTTAACCAAGTCGAGATCGTCAGGATAAGTCACTTTGATGTTAGGCTCGCGATTTTCAACAAGATAAGCCTTGATGCCTCGCTGCAATAAAGCAGAGACTTCATCAGTCGGACTTGTCTTTTCTTCCGAGGCTTGCAGGCTCTTGAGATAAGCCTTGCGAAAGACTTGCGGTGTTTGCATTGACCAGAGATGAGTGCGATCAACTGTTGCACCTGCTAAATTTTTCTCATCCGCTCGATGAAGTGTTTCCCTCACAGGAGCTGCCAGAGCCGCTGCTCCGTGCTCGAGAGCTTTTTGAAAACAGTTTTCAATCATCATACGAGAGATCAAAGGTCGGGCACCGTCATGAATGGCAACCCATTCGATATTAGAAGAAAGAGCGCGAAAACCGTGCTGCACGGATTCGTGCCGATTTTTTCCACCAGGAACGATGTTGATTTTTTTTAAACCATCAATGTTCATCTCCCGCAGAAGCTCATGGAAAGAGGCTTCACGGCCTGGTGCAACAACGAGCACCATTTCTTCAATGAAAGGAATCGCCGCAAATGTTTGCAGCGAGTAACTGATGAGCGGCCGTCCTTGCACCAACGCCATCAATTTATCTTCACCAAAACGAAGACTCGATCCTGCTGCAACAATGATGGCAGCATTCGAAGACATTCTTATTGCAACAACTGCTGAACAGCAGCACTCAACTGACGCCCATCGGCGCGACCAGCAGCCTTTTCCTGAGCAGCTTTCATGACAGCTCCCATTTGAGCTTTAGAAGTTGCCGCGACTTCCGCAATAGCTTCTTTCACGATCGCCTGAACTTCTGTTTCCGACAAGCCTTGAGGCAGGTAGTGCTTGAGCAACGCTATTTCTGCTTTTTCTTTTTCGGCCAGCTCAGGACGTCCACCCTGTTCAAAACTGATAACAGAATCTTCTCGTTGCTTCACTTGCTTGCGCAAGACAGCCATGGCTTCTGCATCTGAAAGCACTGCGGAAGCGCCTCCTTGCTCAATGGCACTATATTTCAAAGCAGATTTGACCATCCGCAATGTTCCCAATTTAAAAGCATCGCGTGCTTTCATGGCCTCTTTAAGGTCGTGATCAATTTGTTCGGTGAGAGTCATAAAAAAAAATAAATTGTACAGCCTACAGTCTGCAGAAAAAAACTTCTTCAAGAGTTGAAGCTTCTATTAACTTCTCACCCCAATTAGAAAGCGTTTTGTCATCAGCCTCAGCAATGAGATGAAGATGTTTTGCCGTCACTTCTTGAGGAAAACGACGCATGATTTGTCTATCTAGTAAATTTCTCAACGCTTCTAAACGCCCCTTCTCCATTCCTTTCTCCATTCCCCTCATCATGCCGACCTGCTCAAAGGTGCTTACGTAGACTGGATCCCAATCCATCCACGATTCTCTTCCAGCAATATCGACAATTTCTTTTTCAAAAGTTTTCATATTTTCTGAAGTTAATTTTATAAGCCAATCAATAAACTTATACAAGTTGGAAACATCCTCCTTGTTGTACCCGCTATTGAAAAGTTTTTTAGCTAGCGCTAGTTTATGCCTCCTTCTCAACTCTTGATTCTCTCCGGCTTCCATGATCGCCAATTGCGCTAAGATCACCAACGCAAAAATATTTTTTTCTTTTTTTAAAATTTCCTCTTTGCCTTTGTAGTCAGCAATCTTCAGCGCATTGAAAGAAAACTGATGATACGGCTTCCCAGTAAAGGGATCATCTTGTTGAAAAGAGTTTGGTCTCCAAGAAAGATCATCATCTAAAAAAACAGCTGTGCTAATCACAGGTTTCCGATGTTTTCTATAAATAGTCATATTGTAATCCAGCATTCGAAAAGAAAAATCCTTCTGCCTCTGTCCTTGAATTTCGAAATGAAGTTGAACAAGACGCTTCTCTCCATTTTTTATTTGGATTTCAAAAAGCATATCGCAAATTTGCTTTCCTCGATCTGAAGGAAATTCTCCCTTAAGAACTTTGTAAGGAATATTCCAATCGATCTGCTTGACCCACGTAGGAAAACAAAGTTCAAGGAAGGGTTGGGAAAACCGCTCTAAAACCTCCTGCCACGGCCCATCTGTTTCATTGTGTTGTTTTTTTAAATTCATTTTTGTAAAATTTGCTGACGATAGTCAAAAAATGATGTCATTGGAAAGCCAAAACGGCTTCAATGATTCTTTTATCACCCTATTTTTTCTATGTCTCACCAAGTCCGCACCCGCTTCGCACCATCACCTACTGGCCTCCTTCATATTGGATCAGCTCGCGCAGCCCTTTTTAACTGGATCTATGCGCGTAAACATGGAGGAACTTTTGTCCTGCGCGTAGAAGACACCGACCACAACCGCAACACACAAGAAGCAGAGCAAGTCATCTTTGATGGCCTACATTGGCTCGGTCTCGATTGGGATGAAGGCCCACAGAAAGGAGGTTCGTACGGTCCTTATTATCAAAGCGAGCGGGGTGAAATTTATGAGAAATATCTTTCTCGTCTTGAAAAAAATGGTCATCTCTACGAAGACCATGGAGCGATCCGTTTTCGCTCTCCTCGCGAAAAAGTCATGGTGAATGATTTAATCTGCGGCAACATTGAATTTGATCTGACCAACCCTGCCACGCATCCCGATATTACGATACGCCGTCCCGATGGCTCCTGGATTTTTCATTTTGTCAATGTCGTGGATGATATTGAAATGCAAATTAGCCATGTTATCCGAGGTGAAGATCATCTCTCCAACACTCCAAAACATTTAGAGCTCTATCGTGCCCTAGAAGCAACTCCACCTATCTTTGCGCATACACCACTGATTCTAAATCGTGATGGAACCAAGATGAGCAAACGCGACAAAGGTGTAAACCTCGGCCTTTATCCTGAAGAGGGATATGCTCCCGAAGCTGTTCGCAATTATCTTTGTTTATTGGGATGGTCACCCAAAGACAACCGTGAGATCATCGACATGGAAGAAATTATCCGACTTTTTGATCTCCCTCAAATCAATCGTCGTAGCGCTGCTTTTGACACTGACAAATGTTTTTGGATGAATGGCCAATATTTACTGCACATGGATTTGGCACGCTATACAGAACTAGCTCTTCCATTCTTAGAAAAAGCAGGCCTTCATTGCGAAGATTGGGATTACCTTGAAAAAGTTCTCGCCATCGTGAAGCCCAAAGTCAAAATGCTCCATGACCTTCCTGAATGGGTTCGTTGTTTCTTCACTGATGATTTTCCATTTGATGCAGCGGCTGTCGAAAAAAATTTATCAGGTGCTGCTGATCGCCTCACGGCCTTGGCAGAAGCTTTCACTCAACTCGAGCCATGGACCACATCAACCATCGAAGCTCGCCTCAAAGAAACAGCTGCTACGCTCGGCGTGAAAACGGGCGAACTAATCCATCCTGCTCGCGTCGCCGCCAGCGGCCGTTCCGTTGGTGCTGGCCTTTACGAAATGTTTGAAATCTTGGGCCGTGATAAAACAGTGAAACGGCTGCGTGATGGAGCTGAAAGAGCAGACGGATAAAAAACAATTAACCGTAAAGAGCGCAAAAAATTAAACCGCTAAATGCGCGAACTAACACGAAAAAGAATTTTTTTTTAGCGCTTTTTAGCGTATTTCGCGGTTCATTATTCTTAATTTCTTCTTTGCGTTCTTTGTGTTCTTTGCGGTTAATTTCTTTCTTTTTTCTTTGTGGCTCATTCTTCCACCCATTTTTCTTTCGCGGATCTGATCGATCCAACCTCTCCATTGCATCAACTCCAATCCCCTGCATGCCTCGCCCTCATAGGAACTCCAGTGGCTCATTCCAGGTCACCAGAAATTCATAACGAACGCATCAAAAAACTCCATCTTCCATGGCGCTATATCGCCATCGATGTCCAACCAGATAAGTTGTCGCGTGCTTTTGATCTTCTGCGGCAAAATAATTTCATTGGATTCAATGTCACTATGCCTCACAAGCAACAAGCGCTCGCGCTCGTTGATGAGATGACCGATCACGCACGCTTGCTTGGAGCGATCAATACGGTTGTGATTTGCGATGGTAAATTTTTTGGAAGTAACACCGATGGGCCTGGTTTTGTTCAGGCACTCCAAGAAAAATGGAATCTTTCTCTTCAAGGCCTCTCAGTTCTCATCCTCGGAGCCACTGGCGGAGCCGGTCGTGCGCTGGCGATGCAGTCAGCCTTGGAGGGCTGCCGCGAACTTTTTTTAGCAAGCCGCACTCCTGCTGCCCTTCAAGAACAAGTAAAGCACCTCTCCCAAGTCAGACCTGACCTTGCTGTCGAAGCGATTGCGCTCGATAAATCTTCACTCAGCTGGGCAATTTCTCAAGTTGACCTCGTCGTCAACGCAACGCCCATTGGATTTTTGGGAAAAGAGGATCCTTCCCTCATTCCCCCAGAACTTTTCGAACCGAGACACTACGCTTACGATATTGTTTACTCCACAAAACCAACGCCGCTCATGCACGCGGCAAGCCGAGCTGGAGCCCGCTCAGCTGATGGGTCTTCAATGACACTCCTTCAAGGAACATTAGCTTTTGAAAAATGGTTAGAAAAACACAAAACTTGTTGATGGGGCGCTTGCTATTGAAAGATTAGACTTCTTTCCAAATCAGCCGCTGCCGTAGCCGAGCGTGTAGAGTAGGCAGAGGTTACGGAGTGACAGGCATAAAGCCAATGACCGTTTTACCTCTACCCCTCATCGAACCGGACTTGCCGATTTGCAGCATCCGGCTCTCGGAGGCTTTTCATCGATTTGCTTCATGAGTG
>JAPLTJ010000099.1 GCA_026398175.1 Verrucomicrobiia bacterium
TACCCATTCCCTGCCTCTATCAGCACAGCGCCGTGAGTTCAATCTCGTGGCACGCTACATGGTTTTGCCGTAGGCTATTTTTAAGTACTAACTTTTTTAATAGACCCCTGTGTATCAAAACACGTGAAATGCTCCTGTCAGCCTTCAGCCTTTTGATTCTTTCTTCTTGTCAAATGACCCGTTCTGTGCGACAGTTCCGGACTACAAAAATAATATGACGATAACTGATACAGAAACAGCAGCACTTCGGCTGCACGAAAAGGACACCGGTAGCTCCGATGTTCAAATTATTAACTTAACCCAACGTATTACTAGTCTTACGGATCATTTGAAAGGTCATGCTAAAGACCATTCTTCGCGCCGTGGATTGTTGGCACTCGTGGCTCAACGCCGTCGTTTGCTTGACTATCTCAAGCGCACTGCGAGTGAACGCTATCAAGCGCTGCTTCAAAAACTCAACTTACGTAAGTAAAGTTAGAACAATGCTAGTTTTTGATGGTAGTTAGTTCGTAAAAAAATTCTACGAACTTTAGAGCAGTATCGCTCGAGAAAACTCCATTCTCTTCTAGTGCTCTCTTTTTCTAAGAAAAATTACTTAGAAAATTAAGTCTCAGGACCCTTTACTCTTTACCCTTTACCCATTACGGCGTTGTTTAACAACGCCACCAAATATTATGTCTTTTTATACTGTGACCGCAAATGTCGGTCGTTCTCCAATTACCTTTGAATCTGGCAAAATTGCCAAACTTGCCGACGGTGCTGTCGTTGTTAGCTCTGCTGACTCCGTGGTCATGACCAGTGCGGTCAGTGCTACCACTATGAAAGAGGGGCAAGATTTTTTCCCTCTCACTGTTGACTACAAAGAAAAAGCTGCTGCTGTTGGAAAAATTCCTGGCGGCTACTTCAAGCGCGAAGGTGCTCCGAGTGAAAAAGAAATCCTTACCAGCCGGATGATCGATCGTCCTCTGCGTCCTCTTTTTCCAAAAGGTTATTTCTACGATACTCAAATCATCAGTCTCTTGCTCAGTGCAGATGGAGAAAATGATCCTGATATTTTGAGCATCAATGGTGCCTCCGCTGCTTTAGCGGTTTCCGATATTCCTTTTGCAGGTCCTATTGGTGCGGTTCGCGTTGGTCGTATCAACGGAGAATTCATTGTTAATCCAACTCACACTGAGCGCGAACAGAGCGATCTTGATCTCGTTTATGTTGGTGATGGCGAACAGGTCATCATGATTGAAGGCTCTGCTAATGAGCTTCCCGAGGCTGATTTCATCAAGTCTCTTGATATTGCTCGTGATGCCGTTCGTATCCTCATTGAGGCACAGCGTGAGCTCGTTGCTAAAGTCGGAAAACAAAAACGAGAAGTTCCTCTCTTGAGTGTGGACGAAGGTCTGTTGGAAATTGCTTACAAGATTGCTGGTGATCGCATCGAAGGTGCTCTTTACACTTCCGGCAAAGTGGCTCGTGGAAAAGCCGTCGGAGCTTTGAAAGAAGAAGTCCGCGCTGCTATTCTTGAAAAATTTCCTACAGCAACTGCTTTTGAAATTTCTCAAGCGTTTGATTATATCCAGAAAAAAGCGTTTCGTGTTAGCATCTTGGATCGTCAAAAAAGATGTGATGGTCGTGGCTTAAAAGAACTCCGTGTTCTTTCCAGTGAAACCAGTGTGCTTCCTCGCACGCACGGATCAGCGCTCTTCCAACGTGGAGAGACCCAAGCACTCGCTTTGGTGACGCTTGGAACAGTCGATGAAGGTCAAACGATCGACGCTTACGGTGGTGGTGAAAACACCAAACGTTTCTTGCTCCATTACAACTTCCCTCCATTCAGTGTTGGTGAGACAGGTCGTTTTGGTGGAAAAAGCCGTCGCGAAGTGGGTCATGGTGCTCTTGCTGAGCGCTCGATTTTCCCAGTGCTTCCATCGCAAGCTGATTTTCCTTATGCCATTCGTATCACGAGTGAAGTTATGGAATCCAACGGTTCCACATCGATGGCTTCTGTTTGTGGTGGCGTTCTTGCCTTGATGGATGCAGGTGTTCCTTTGAAACGTCCCGTCGCTGGAATTTCTGTCGGACTTGTCAGTGAAAATAATGAAGATGGAAAAATCACTCGTTATGCAATGTTGACCGACATCATTGGCTCCGAAGATCACTTTGGTGATATGGATTTCAAACTTTGTGGAACTTCGGAAGGTGTCACAGGATTCCAATTGGATCTGAAGCTTGCCGGTATTACTCATGAATTGATGGCAGAGGCTGTTGCTGATGCTCGTCATAATCGGAATCTCATTTTGCAGCACATGGTAACAACACTTCCTGCTACTCGCAGCGAGATGAGCCAGTATGCTCCTCGCATTGAGAGTCTCAAGATTCCTGTCGATAAGATAGGTCTGCTCATCGGACCTGGTGGTAAGACGATCAAAGGAATCGTTGCTGAAACCGGCGCTGAAATTAATATCGAAGATGATGGTACCGTGAACATCTACTCCAGCAATGGAGAGAGTCTCCGTCGTGCTAAAGAAATCATTCAAGGAATGACCAAAGAAATTTCTATTGGTGAGCTTTATCAAGGAACCGTTGTTTCTATTAAGGAATTTGGTTGCTTTGTTGAAGTGCTTCCTGGCAAAGATGGACTCTGTCACATTTCTGAACTTGCTGACATGCGTGTCAACAAAGTTGAAGACATTGTTAAGACAGGAGATCTCATCTGGGTCAAGTGCATCGGCGTTGATGACAAAGGTCGCGTGAAACTCAGCCGTAAGGCGGCGCTCAAAGATCGGGATCAAGTCGCCGCACAGCCAGTTTAAAACTAGTTGAAGCTGCAACGATCTGTTGCTGCATCACTCATAAAGGTTTAAGAAAGGCCGCTTCGTTAAGGAGCGGCCTTTTTAGTGCCTGTTTTTTGTAAAAAAAATGTTGTATTAAAGATGGGAGAGGAGCATCCTTTTTGAAAGAGGGAATGATTCTTCTTTTCAACTAAACCATAAAATCAAAATCATGAAAAAAACCATAACTACATGCCTTGCTGTTTTTGTTAGTCTTTGCACGCTTCATGCGGACCCGGCTCCTGCACAAGCGCCGCTCGGTGATTATTTAAAAAATTGTTTTATTGTCATTACGCGACAAGATGACGGAAGGACGATCAATCTTCCTTTAGATAGAAAACTTTCTGTTCATCTGCAGAGCGATACTGTTTGGTTTAACGGTGAAAAAGCAGCAGAGCATTGGATAAATCATGGTGGTTTCCTAAAAAAATGGGAACCTAATCTTGTCCGTGCTGACGATGAAGCAGCTGCTTACACAGCAGATCGCATCTTAAAATTGAGCGATGATAATATTTTCTGCAGTGAGCCTGCTTGGGAAGTCGGAAAAAAAGCTCCTGCTATCCAAGAAGGAGTTTCTCATGATGAATTTGTTTTTGAACCACAGCAAGTAGGTGATACAACACTGACCTATCGGCTGTACAAAAATGTTCTTAAAAAGAACAAATCAGAAAAACTTAACGATAAGATCTCTTTCAAGATCCATGTCGTAGAGGGTGCTGCAGCTCCAGTGGCTCCTACAATAACAGAGCCAGTGGTTCCTACAACAACAGAGCCAGTGCTTCCTACAACAACAGAAGCAGCGGCTCCTACAACAGCAGAACCTGTTGTTCCAGCTACAACTCAACCAGCTCCATCAACCAAATCCAAAAAAGGTAAAGTCATTGCATCAAGTATAAATTAATTTTTAGCTAAAACCTCTTTCAAGTAGCGCCAATGAATCTCATTGGCGCTACTTTTTTTGCATAGGGATCAAAACGGTTTTTATTGAGCAAGGACAAATTTACTGTCCCACGTGCTCTCTATTTTTATCGTTACAGTAAGATGCTGTGGGGTTACATATTTTATTAAATCAATAAGGGCACGCTATAAGTTGGCTCTTTTTCCTTATGACTGCGTTCTCAGATCTTACGTTATCTTTAGATAGCGTCTCGATCTTCGGCCTTGTCCTAAGAAAATTTTTCTGCATTTCTAACGCGACCTTCTCAATTGAATACACTATAAAGGGTGTCTTTATCTCATGAAGGATCATCAACGCATCATCGTCGTTCTTGGAGTTCGCAGGAGCGGAACGAGCGCGGTCACAAAGGGGCTCGAGACGATGGGAGTGTCGATCATAGACCAGGCACACTCACCTTTTAATTCTTTTAATGAAAAAGGATATTGGGAGGATTTAGAAATTCATGATTTCAATATGAAATTGATAGGTTCCTTAGAGCCTTTAGAGAATCGCTGGCGGAGCATTATTCCGCTTTCTGAAAAAGAGGTTGATTTTTTATGTGAAAAGGGATTTTTAAAACAGGGCGCCGATTTATTATTGTCAAAACTTTCCGTGTTGTCGCAGCCACTTGGTCTCAAGGATCCTCGCTTTTCTATTTTGCTTCCTTTTTGGAAAAGAGTTTTTAAAACATACAATCTAGCCGTTTCTTTTGTTATTTCTCTCAGGGATCCGCTCAGCACCATTGGTTCTATGAAGGCCTTTGGGACTGCTTGTGAACCGATCAATGCTCACCATGCAAAATTTTTATGGGCATGGATTTCTTTTTTTGGAGGATGTCTTGAGAGCACAGCAGGAGAAGAGCGGATCGTGGTTGACTATCATGAGCTTTTGGCGCGACCGGATTTTCAAATCAAGCGGGTGGCCACGGCTTTTAATTTGGAGGTTCAAGAAGATCTGTATAAAAAATATAGTGCTGATTTTATCGATTCCTCATTGTGTCATTTTCAAAAAAATGAGATTTCAAAAAATATTTTAACGCATGACCAAGAGTTGGCATTGAAAATTTATGAACAGCTTCTTTTGGTAGCTCGAGATCAGATTTCTTGTGATCAACCCCAACCTTTTTTTGAACAGTGGAAAGCTTCTGTTGCAGCTGTTGAGCCGCTTTTAATGATGACGGAAAAAAACGAACAAACGATTCTGTTGCTTCAAGCTGCACTGCTTGTATACCGGGGTGAGATAGATAGAATCACCAAAAAATAACAAGGGAGGCGCTTTGATGACCCCTCTTTATTAGTGAAACGAGATGGTCTCTAACAAATTTACGGTTAAATGAAGTCGCTCCGCAGCAAGCCTCAAGAAGCCTTCAGAGCGATCAGTGAGAATAATATGAAGATTTCCTTTATCTTTATTTGTTGTTTCTAGTTTTTTTTCTGCTAAGAGAGACTTGATATCAAGGGCGCAATTTTCTGCTGAATCAACGAGCATGATGTCAGGACCAACGATGGTTGCGATTCGTTTTTTGAGCAGCGGATAATGAGTACAACCGAGGACGATAGTATCAATTCCTTGTGATAACATCGGGTCGAGATAACGATGCAAAATGGAATCAGTAATTTTATCTTCGATCCATCCTTCTTCAATCAATGGTACGAGCAATGGACATGCTTGAGAGATGATCGTGAAATGTGGGTTGAGGGCACGAATGGCTTGGTGGTAGGCGTTGCTGGTCATCGTGGCCTTTGTTCCGATGACACCAATTTTTCCAGACCGTGTTGCTTTCACAGCAGCAGCAGCACCGGGTTCAATCACACCTTGCAATGGGATTTTATAAAAGTTTTTTAATGCCGGAACAGCTAGCGCTGATGCGGTGTTGCAGGCAACGACGATGAGTTTGCATCCATGCTTCAATAATAAATCGACAATTTCTTGGCTGTAGCGAGTGATGGTCTCCGGACTTTTTCCGCCATAGGGAACGCGAGCTGTATCACCCAAATACAAGATTTCTTCGTGAGGTAAAAGGTGACGCAATGCCGACACGACAGTTAAACCGCCGACGCCTGAATCAAAGACGCCGATGGGGGAGGTGCCATCGACGTGCGATGGCAGTTCGCAGTTGGCAGTTGGCAGTTGGAAGTTGGAAGAAAATTTCATGAGACAGTTTTATTAAATTAGTTTAAGCTTCTTTGCATTAAAAGTATTCTTTGTTTAAAAATTAATTCATAAAATCTAGGTATTCACAACGTGAAGGGCACTGCTAACTGCGAACTATCAACTGACAACTAGCCTTATCAGAGCTAAGGCTCACGCACTCGTAGCTCAATTGGATAGAGCGCTGCCCTCCGAAGGCAGAGGTTGTGGGTTCGACCCCCGCCGAGTGCACAGTTTTTCTTTAAGTCATGACCCAAGAAAATTCCCATCGTTTGGTTGTTGTTCCTGATGACGGCATAGAGCCTTTTCAGGAAGCGCTGCGTTCAGCGACTGAAACGCTCGATATTAAAATGTTTCAGTTCACGGAGCCGCGGTTGCTCAAAGAAGTTGTTGATGCACATCAACGAGGAGTGAAAGTTCGCGTGATGCTCAACCCTTCTCGTTTTACTGGAGAGCACGATAATGACGAAGCTTTTACGTTCTTTAAAAAAGAGGGTGTCCCTGTCCAGGAAACTAATCCGCAATTTCCCATCACTCATGAAAAGTCGATGGTGATTGATCGGAAGACGGCTTTTATTATGTCCCTGAATTGGGCGCCAAAATATTTTGGAGAGACGCGCGATTATGCCTTGGTGACAACGGTGGCTGAAGAGGTGAACGAGGTAGCAGGCTGTTTTGAAGCTGATTGGCAACGTACTGACTTTACTAGCCCTGCAAACTCTCCATTAATCTGGAGTGTTGGTCGTTCGCGCGAAGAGGTTATTCATTTTATTCGCTCTGCAAAAAAAACACTCTATGTGCAGCATGAAAAATATGTCGATTCGCCGGTGATTGAGGCTCTCGTAGAGGCCCGAGCTAAACGAGATGTTAAAGTTCATGCGATGGCATTACGGATTCATTCCCTGCGCGACTTTTATCGCACCGAGGGAATCGCAGGGCTGAGGTTGCTCGAAGACTTGGGTATTCACATTCACAAACTTCATGGACTCCATCTGCACGCTAAGCTCATGATTGCTGATGAAGAGAGGGCTCTCCTCAGTTCGTTTAATTTTTATCCAAAATGTTTTAATGAACGGCGCGAACTGGGAATTCGTTTTGAAGATCCAACTTTGATCAGCCGTTTAGTGAAAATATTTCAAGTAGATTGGGAGAACTCCAAAAGGATGGATCTTTCTGATGAAGCGATTGAGGAAGATTTACGAACACATGAAGCAAAGAAGGCCTTGCAAAGCAAGGCCAGTTCGTAGTTGGCAGTTCGCAGTTCGCAGAAAATTTAAAATGAAACGACTTGTGAAAAGAAAAGGCTTCTTTCTTCTTTCATTATAAGAATATCATTGTCTTTTTTGATGAACGATCAAGCTCAGCAACTGCGAACCGCGAACTGTGAACCGCCAACTAGCCTTGCGCAGCAAGGCTTCAGCGAACTACCAACTACAAACTGCGAAGTGCTTGCCAGCCGCAAGGCGGTAAGCCTCTCCCAACTTGCAAAGACATTTCTTTTTATTGGGGTAACAAGCTTTGGTGGAGGTTTAACGGCTTATGTTCGACGCATTATTGTGGAAAATAAAAAATGGATGACGAACGCAGAATTCTTTCCTGGACTAGCGTTGAGTCAGGCTTTGCCAGGTGCTAATGTGGTTGGTATTTCGCTCTACATTGCGAATCATCTTTGTGGGCCAAGAGGTGTTATTGTCGGCCTCAGCTGCTTGATTGCACCGCCAGCGATTTTTACTTTTCTTGTTGGATATTTGTATTTCACTTTTGGAACATTGCCAGCCATGGAGTCTATACTCAAGGGGGTTGCCGCTGTGGCCTGTGGTTTAATGGCAAGTATGTTTGTTGAATCAGCCAGAGAATCACTCAAAAACAAAATTGATATCGTTATTTTTCTGGCGACCTTTTTTTTAATAAAAAAGGTACACCTTTCCATTCCTTATGCCATCCTCATCATGGCTCCGCTGGCGATTTGGTATTATCGGCCGAGGAAGGTTGAAGGTGAAAGGCTGAAGGTTCAGAAAAATAAGCAAAACATTTTTTAAAATGACTTTCAGCACCTGTTCCATCTATTTTATTTTGGTGAAATTATTTTCTTCGCTTTCCATTTCTGCTTTTGGTGGTGGAAATACCATTTTGCCAACATTAGAACAGGTTGCCGTAGGGAAATATCATTGGCTGACGAGCGCTCAATTTGTCGATTGTTTTAGTTTGAGCAAGGCAGGGCCTGGCCCTACAACTTTGATCGTTGAGCTTATTGGAATCAAAGCAACAGGCTTTTGCGGCAACCGCTTTCTTGTTCACGCGGCTCTCATTGGCGCACTCATTTCTATTTTTTCTATTTTTGTTCCGAGTTCAATTCTACTCCTCGTTGCAGCTCATTTTTGGGAGAAGTGGAGGGGGATGCCTTGGCAAGTTGCCATCGAGAAGGCATTGATGCCAATTACCTGCGGCTTGGTTCTTGCCGCGACTTATACTGTTGCCAAGACTGCTATTGCTGATTGGATCACAGGGGTGATGGCGTTCAGCGCGCTTATGCTCCTGCTTTACACAAAACTCAATCCTGTGCTGATCATGGTGATCGCGGGAATGGTGAGTTGGTTGGTGATAAGGTAGGGAAAAATTATTTTTCTAAAATCTTCTCCACTTCGTGAGAAGAGAGCTTCGTTGCTGAAGCAATCTGTTCTATGGAAATTCCAAGCTGATGAAACTTGTGAACCATTTCTATTTTGGCTTTCATTTGAGCCTGTCAGAAAGTTTGTGTTTTGGTCAAAACCTGAAACAAACAAAACATGACTAAAGCAATTGAAGAAAAAAGCAAGAAACCCCGCAATGGACAATACCAACCTGGAGATGAATACATTGATGAGATGTTGAAAGAATCTGGGA
>JAPLTJ010000155.1 GCA_026398175.1 Verrucomicrobiia bacterium
GTCGCGGCAGGCATCTGTTCATGCCTAATGTTGTAAATCAATTTTCTCTAAGTGTCCCGATTTATTTTAAAATTCTTGTGAAATTCGTCGCACTTGCAGATTCTTCATAAGTCAGGCACGTGTTAGCCGAATGTTTACAGACAAGGTTAAAAAAGAAAACTCTCCCAAAAACCAAGTAGTCTTATGGGGGTAACAATAAGCTCTTTTAATAATTACAAATTTTTTAATACACTCAGCTCCGGCCTTGCCTCTATGCTTGATTACCCAGAATCCTTCCGCGACTTGATTCGCCAACTCCGACGTCTTCCAGGTATTGGGCCTCGCAGTGCGGAGCGCATCGCTCTTTGGATGTTGCAATCACCACGCGCCCATCCTGAAGAATTCGCGACGGTCATCACTCACGCCACACGAAAATTAAAAACATGTCGTCTCTGTGGATTTTTTACAGAACAAGAACTTTGTTCGCTTTGTGCCGATGCAGATCGTGCTGGAAAAGAACTTTGTGTTGTTGAAATGGCAACCGATATTTTGCCGCTGGAGCGGATAGGGGCTTTTCGAGGTCGCTATCATGCGCTTGGTGGTAAACTTTCTCCTTTGGATGGAATAGGACCTGAGCAACTTCGTATTGAAGAATTGTTAGATCGCATCGACTTGGAGCATCCTTCGGAAATTATTTTAGCGCTGGGTGCCGATGTGGAGGGGGAGGTGACGGCTCATTATCTTGCTGAATTGATTACTCCCAAAGGAATCAAACTGACGCGCATTGCTCAAGGCCTTCCGGCGGGTGGAGGAATAGAACATGCTGATCCGATTACCTTGCAACGGGCATTAATGAATCGGAGGAGTTGGTGACCAGAAAATCCTAAAAATCATTCGTGAAAGGTATAACGATAGGGCCCGTAGGAAGCAGAGAAATTAGATCCAGTTTTACAGAGAAAACTGCCAAAAATCCTCTGCGGTTGGTCGTGAAACGTTATTAGTAATGCATTGATCATCTGGATAATTTGCTGAAAACACGGGCTTCTCAACTGGCCGCTATGGTCATAGCACCCACCTTAACAAAAGGCGCTACAGGTCAAATGAGAGCGTTCTTTTGAGAGGAAACTTCGTATTTTTTTCTGTTCCCTTCAGCCTTTAGCCTTTAGCCTTCAGCCTCACCTATGATTCTCGCCAAAATTGATCCCTCCCTCCATCAGGAAAAAAAGCCTGACTGGATTAAAGTTCGACTTCCTTCCAATCCTGTTTTCTTTTCAACCAAAGCTCTGATTTCGGATCTCCGCTTGCACACTGTTTGTGAAAGTGCGCAGTGCCCCAATCGCTGGGAATGTTGGAGTGGGGGAACGGCAACCTTCATGATTGCAGGGGATCGTTGCACGCGGGCCTGTGGATTTTGTGCTGTGGATACAGCGAAACCGTTAGCGCTTGAAGAAGATGAACCGCAGCGTGTAGCTGAGGCAATTCGCAGGATGAAGCTCAAGCATGTTGTCATTACTGCGGTGGCACGTGACGACGTGAAGGATGGAGGAGCGCTCCATTTTGCAAAAACGATCGAGGCGATTCGCGAGATGGACCCAACGATTACGATTGAGATTTTGACGCCGGACTTCAATGGCAAGGAGGTCTCTCTCCAAACCGTCGTCGATGCACGGCCTCATATTTTTAATCACAACTTGGAAACAGTTGAACGCCTCACACCACTTGTGCGCTCGCGTGCGAAGTATCGTTTGTCACTCGATTTTTTAAAACGAGCTCGCGAACTTGCTGAGGTTGCTCAGTGGAAGATGTCGACCAAGAGTGGTTTGATGCTCGGCCTTGGTGAAAAGGAAGAGGAAATTTTTCAAGCGATGGATGATTTGAGAGAAGTCAACGTCACTGTCCTCACGCTTGGCCAATACTTGCGCCCAACGCCGCAGCATCTTCCTGTCATTGAATATATCACTCCAGAAACTTTCGATCGTTACGGTGAAGTGGCTCGTGGCAAAGGCTTCGCCTTCGTAGCAAGTGGACCGCTAGTGAGGAGCTCGTATCACGCTGCGGATTTTAATCCGCATGAGGCGTAGATCTTTGAGCTTGGGTTTCAGCTGATCTTTTGGTAGAGAGGATGGTTCGTTTAAAAAACTAATCATCTCCATGTCATCTATTATCCAAAATCCCCACGATCGTTTCTTCCGCGCCAGCATGGGCAATCCGCGAGTGGCGCTTCA
>JAPLTJ010000051.1 GCA_026398175.1 Verrucomicrobiia bacterium
GAGATCGTTTGTCTCTGGTTACATGATGATAGCCTCTGGCCATGATAATCTCCTTGGTTTTGACACCTTAAAGATTACCATCATCATGTAGCCTTTCTATTTTTTTTCACGTGTTGCACTTCGCGGTTGAAAGGGCCTCTGAAAAAATGAGACTCTATTTTATTAATACATCAGCTCCGTATCGAAAGTCTCCTGGGTTCCCGCGTTCGCGGGAATGACAGCGTTTTTTTATGAACACAACAATTACATAACGCTGCAACTGGTAGCCTCAGGAGAAATTCTCTCAACTCGAATTTGAAACTGTCTCAGAAATTCGCTGAGGCTAGTGAAGAGCAAGGCGCCTCGGAGCACAGCCGAGGAGCGTATATAAAATACGTGACGAGGGGAGCACCGAAGTAACACCGCTATTTGCAGCCTCAGTAGAATTTATGAGGCAGTTGGCTCCAGCGGTAGGATTCGAACCTACGACCAATCGGTTAACAGCCGACCGCTCTACCACTGAGCTACGCTGGATCGTAATAAGCCAAACATTATGAAGAAAATTTTTAGAAATGCAATCAGAAGAACTGAAAATTATTTTTTTCCAATCATTGCCGAAAATTCTTGAAATAAAGCAAGGGAATCATGAGGGCCTGGCGAGGCCTCGGGATGAAATTGAACAGCAAACACTGGCTTGTTGCGATGTTGAAAACCAGCAATAGTCTTGTCATTCAGATGACGATGGGTCACTTCCAAGTTCGTTGGAAATCCCTCTTCATCGAGAGCGTAGCCATGATTTTGCGCTGTAATCAAAACTCGTCCCGAGCGCAAATCTTGAACAGGATGATTGGCGCCTCGATGCCCAAATTTTAATTTGAAGGTGCTCGCTCCAAAAGCGTGACCTAAAATTTGTAATCCTAAGCAGATTCCAAAAATGGGTTTCTCTTCCGCTAGAGTGCGAGCGTGTTCGTGAATCGAAGTTAATTTTGCAGGATCACCAGGGCCATTAGAAAAAAAGACTCCATCAGGATTCATTGATAAAACTTCTTCTGCAGTCGTTGCTGCTGGCACGACCATCACGCGCAATCCTTGAGATCGCAAGAGACGCAAAATATTTTGTTTGATCCCAAAATCATAGGCAACAACAAGCGGAGAGCAATCGGTCGTTGGTGTTAGATTTTTGACAACACTCCAAGGAGCAGGCTCACTTCCATTGGGATCCCATTCGTAAATGTGCTTCGTTGAAACTTGAGCTACTAAATCCATCTCTTCCAAAAAAGAAGATTCTTTCGCGATCGCGACGGCTTCAATTGAGCTCATCTCTTCGGTAGTGATACAAGCTCTCATCACCCCTCCAATCCGCAGATGCCGCGTCAGCGCGCGTGTGTCAATGCCGCTGATAGCGACAATTCCGTTTTTCTGAAGATATTCTTGGAGCCTTGATTGAGAGCGCCAATTGCTAGCAACATCGCTCCTCTCCTCAACAACAAAACCACGTACGTGAGAGCGAGCACTTTCGCAATCGAATTCATTGACTCCATAGTTGCCAATTTCTGGATAGGTCATCGCAACAATCTGCCCTCGATAAGAAGGATCCGTCAGGATTTCTTGATACCCACACATCGATGTGTTGAAACAAACCTCACCAGTACAATTTCCCAACACACCAAAAGAAAAACCTTTAAATACGCGCCCATCTTCCAAAGCAAGGAGGGCAGGTAGATGAGTTAAAGAAGACATGAAAGTAACGTGTGATTGTCGCCGGATACTATAAACAATGAACAAGGATCAGGCTATCATTTTTTAAAAAAAAATTGTGCCATAGCGTATTAAATGGAGAGGGGCGCGTTAGAAGCGCAGAAATTTTTTCTTAGGACAAGGCCAAAGATCGAGACGCTATCCAAAGATAACGTAAGATCCGCGAACACAGTCCTAAGGAAAAAGAGCAAGCTTATGGCGTGCCCTTATCGATTTAATACACTATAGTTCACATTCCAGATTGCTACTTCGTCAACGACAATTAAAATTCCCCTCAGCGACAATTAAAAGTACCCACTTTTTAGTTGGAGCGAAGAAGGGGTAACTTAGCAGAGTTGGAGCGATTTTAGGACTCGTTACGGAAGGCTCGAGTCGACTCTGAGCGTAGC
>JAPLTJ010000160.1 GCA_026398175.1 Verrucomicrobiia bacterium
ACGGTCTTTGTAAAATTCATACCTTATCATAACGTATCAATTTTGGGCATAACAGCGAATTTCGTTGCTTATGCCCATATTTTTTAGCCTTCGAAACATCTTAAGCAGAGGATTGCAGCTCGTTCGGACAGGCCCTAAATATACCCGTGGCGAATGAATTTTAGGATTGATTTTTTTCTGGAAATGTTTATTTGGAAAGGGCATCACAATTAAGATGAACGGACTAACACTCACAGCAGAAGAAAGCCAGTTACTAAGAAATGCACATCGACGCTGCAAAGATAAGCGAGCAGCAGATGAACTTGCGCTCTGGGACCACGACCAAAGTGGAGGGCCTTGAAAAATTTGGTTCGCCGAATGTCGTAACGCGCGACGGTCAGGGAAAAGAGGTCTGGACTTATCAGCGAGCAATCCAGGCTTCGCAACGAGATACTGTTTCTGGTTTTTGGACGCTTTTCCTCGTTGGTCAATCGAGACATCAAGGAGCCTTTGAAAATACTTCACGCATGATCACGCTCATCATCAAGTTCAACAGCCATGATGTTGTAGAGGATTTCAACAGCAGAACTTCCAATTTCTAAAAAGACAACAAAGAAAATTTCATTTTATGAGGGCATTAGTTTTATATCGAGAGCCACTGGATTCCAGCGTTCGCTGGAATGACGTTTTTATGTCAAAATTTTCAATTTTATTTCTCAGCATTATTTCCTTGTCACTTTCTAGCTGTGCTCTTCTCCAAGAGATGCAGGGACCACAATTGACTCCCTTGGAAATTCAAAGCCTGCAGACACGAGAGTACAAGGCCCCCAAAGAGCATGTCTTCGCCAGTGTTATGACGGTGTTTCAAAACCTTGGCTACAACATTGTGAGCGCTGATCAAACGACAGGCTTCATCAGTGCAAAAAGTTTATTGCAATCACACACTCAGTTTACAGCGACAGCTTTTGTAGAGACGATTGGAAGCGTGACTCGAGTTCGTTTGAGCTTTGTGAAAAAAATACATGTAGAAGAATATAAGAATGAGAACCAAGTTCTCGATGCAACGCTTTACCAAAATACGTTCGAACGGATTGACTCAGAAATCTTTGTGAGATCGAGTCATTGATCGCTTGGCTCAGGTAAAAAAACATCATTTCCACTTGCGAAACATAAGTAAGTGATTAGGTTTAACTAATATAGTTTAAGGAAAAATAAAAAATTATGAAAACAACACGCCTCTTTACTTTTTTAGCAATGGCTTTTTCCATGGTCGGATTCAGCAATCTTTCAGCGCAAGCAATGTCACCTGCTGCTTCAGGTAGGTTGCCGGATTGCACCGTCAATACTGGAAAACCGGGCGATGGTCATTTGCCATTTCGTACGGTCGGGACCACTCCAGATCAAACTGCCCAAGATCCAGGTAATAGCGCCGGACCGTTCAACCTCAGTAAAGATCAGCTTCTCAGCTTGGGATATCGGATGTGGAATAATTATGCTGGTGGCACCGTGGATGGATTAACAAAATGGGATGGCGCGGATGCCGATCATGAATTTATGTGCCTCGGCATTGCCCAAAACATCTGGCTTCCAGAAGGTTCTAACTCCATGCTTCAAGCAGATTGGCCAACCGTGGCTCAGCGCCTTCAGGAGCTGGGATGCAAAATCAAACCTTGGATGTTGAACGGCTGCCCTTGGACAACACAAGAGGAATTTGACGCTGACTTTAATGGCAAGAAGATGACTTGGCTACGCACGCATCTTTCCAAAGAGAAATTCGTTCGCGCTCAAGCATTCTGCATCGCAGAGCGTCTTCAACGGACGATGGACCCTAGCTCGCCGGACTCTCTGGTGACGGGCCTTACTGCCGATCAGAGCGCACTGGTGGAGAAAAATTTTGATTTCGTTGTGAATTCAAAAGATCCTCTCGGTGTCTATGCTTTGATTGATTACGTCAATTTCAAAGGCGAAGGTCGTCTCGGAGGAACAGAAGAATTTAATGGCCAAAGCTGGGGATTGCTTCAAGTGTTGCTCAACATGCAAACGCCTGCGGAAGGTGCCAGTGATGCTGACGTGATGAAAGCTTTTGTTCAAAGCGCAAAATTCACACTCTGTCAACGCGTCATCAATCACAAGCTTCAAGATCCTACTAACAATGATGTGCAGTATCTTGACATGTGGGTCGCGCATTTGAACGAGTATTTGTTGACCAATGCAGAAGTAACGGCACAAGGCTTAGATCAAGCCCCTGCGGCTCCTGCAGCTGATGCTTCGAGTAAATAAAATTACTAAAATTCTTTAAAGCCCCGATTGTTTTTCGATTGGGGCTTTTTCTTTTTTAACTCTCACCCATGAAAAATATCCTCCTGCGACTTCTTGTCGCTGTCTTCATTATGGTGCTGATCCTTGTTGCTTTTTGGGTGACGCGGCCAGGGTTTTTTTCACCGCATCATTCTTTGAATGCTGCTCCCAAGGCTTTTGATCCACACCTTTCCGTGCTGATCACGCAGCAACAAAAGCAGAAACTTTCATCAACCGTTTCTCCGGAGCCTCACGCTTCTGCTGGAGTGCCTGCTCCACTGGACCGCCCTTCCGAGGATGAGTTGCGGCATTTCCCTGGAGCGATCGTCGTTGAAGCCGCCGAAGTAGAAGGCCCGGAGGCTGATCAAAAAATACGGCTGCGCATTTTAAAAACAAATTTCAAATATCCTTTCATTCGCACGGAAGAACTCATTGACCAGCAGGGCGTCCTCAGTCGTGCAGAGATGGTGGCTGATCATTTTTTGGTGACGCTTCCTCTGGGAACAACACCAGAAGCTTTTTTAAAAAAACTGGGGTTGCAAGCGACGTTGATCACTCGTGTCACCAGTGATGCGTCACTCTATCGAGTTGACCTTACTTCCTCTTCGCTGAATGCTCTTCCGCGCGGCCTGGAAAAAGGATCTGAGGTGCCAGGAGCACTTTGTGAGCCTGATCTGATGAATCACACGCAAGCCATTCCCAATGATCCCTATTTTCTGACCAAACAATGGGGCTTGCAGGGAGCTTGTTCTGTCTTTGATCCTTTCCGTCAGGTGATGCAATCATACGTAGGAGCCCAAGCTGAAGAGGCATGGGACATTCGGACTTCAGCAGCGTCCGTCATTGTTGCTGTTCTCGATTCTGGCATTCGAGCGACGCACGAAGATCTAGCGGAAAACCTTTGGAGTAATCCTGCCCCCACGATGGGAGATCTTCATGGAATTCATCTTGGAATCGATCGAAGTACGAATGCAATCGGGCAGGTGTCTTATCAGATTATTGAAGGTGGAGATGTGGAGGATCACTACGGACACGGAACTCATTGCTCCGGGATCATTGGTGCTGTTGGCAATAATGGAGTCGGTGTCGCTGGAGTGGCTTGGAAAGTTCAGTTGATGGCTTGTAAATGCCAAGATGATAACGGTGCAGGAACTGTCGGTGAGGAAATTATTTGTATGGACTATGCACGCAATCACGGTGCCATGCTCTTCAATTGCAGCATTGGTGCGACGATGCCTTCGGATGCTGAATACTCCGCCATCATTCGCGCTCGCGAGGCTGGTATCATTGTTGTTGCGAGTGTTGGGAATGAGGGCGCTGATAATAACGAAGGGGCGCACAGATCTTACCCTGCAAGTTATCCTCTCGATAACATTGTGGCAGTCGCAGCTTCTACTGGCGTTGGAGAGTTGGCCTCTTTTTCCAACTATGGCGCGAAATCCGTTCATCTGGCTGCTCCAGGAGAGAATATTTTTTCAACGGGAGCTGCTGCCGATAACTCTTACATGATTGCCGATGGAACCTCGATGGCAGCTTGCTTTGTGACTGGAACATTGGCTTTGCTCAAAGAACAATTTCCTAACGAATCGCATCAATCATTGATTCGGCGTGTTTTGGCAGCGACGGATAAATATCCCGAATTAGCAGATAAAACCATCAGCGGAGGTGTTCTCAATATTGGGAGAGCGTTAACGGATCCCTATCCAGCTGGCGCAGAGAAATAAATTTTCATGAAACCACGCTATCTTTTATGGAGGCTTTTTGGTTCGCTTTGGTTGGTCAAAAGATACGTGCTTCTTCACCTTGCAGCAAGACCCTCACGCAAAACTACGAGCCGCTTTATCCTCCTTTGGCGTCACAATAAGAAACTGATCGCCTCTTGCGTTAAGGCCACTCTTTTTTTAATCTGAAAAGATGTTATCGAGCGAGGTATTTTATTTTTGGAAGTGGCGGCTTTTTTTTGTGGGAATGACGTTGCTCGTGACAGGATTTATTTTTTTTAAAAATAAAAATTCTGTTTTAGAAAATCCTCCGCGTTTTCAAATAGCGCCATCAGTTGCTTCTCAAAATGCCGCTCCTTTTTATCAAGAAGAGACCATTGATCCGAATGCAACCTATCGCATGGCTCATGTCGCCTCGATGACCGAGTTGCCTGATGGAACCTTAATCACAACGTGGTACGCAGGAAGTGGAGAACTCCAGCCCGATGTCAAAATTTATTGTTCTATCAAGCCAAGGGGGCCAAGGGGTCAGTCCCATAGATCATTATATTTGGGGTCAGACCCCAAATATAATGGAGTGGCACCAAATATAATGATCTATGGGACTGACCCCTTCGTGATTATGACGCGGGAGGAGGCGGCGCGGGAGCTTGGGTTTTATGTCAAGGGGCTTGGGAATGCGGTGGTTTTTTCTGGTGATGATGGGGTGTTGCATTTGCTCTATGTGACGGTTTCCGTTGGCAAATGGTCAGGGAGTCAGCTCAATCTCACGTCCTCGCGCGATCAAGGAAAAACCTGGGCGAAAAGTCGGCGGCTTTTGCTGAGTCCTTTTTTTAATTTGAGCGAATTGGTGAAAAATGCCCCGACTCCCCTCGTTGGTGGAGGTTGGGTTATTCCGATCTATCAAGAACTTTTAGGAAAATTTCCAGAGCTGCTTTGGCTGTGGCCTGATGGGAAAGGTTTTTTCACTGCGACCAAAAGTCGGATCGTTGGCGGATGCTCTTGTTTTCAGCCTTCGGTGACAGCTCTTGATGAAAAGAAGGCTGTTGCTTTTTGCCGCGATTATCAAACGGCAGGAAAAATTTGGCGCAGCGAGACCAACGACGGTGGAAAATCTTGGGCGGCTCCACGGCCCATCGATCTTCCGAATCATGATTCAGGGATTGCTTCCATCCGGCTTTCAAATGGAGATTTGTTGATGGCGTTCAACGACACGTCCACATCGGCTCGCAATATTCTTCGACTCGCTATTTCCAGTGATCAGGGAAAAACATGGAAGCGGATCGCAACGATTGCAGAAGAGCCGAAGGGTGATTTTTCCTATCCTTATTTTTTTGAATCTCATGATGGAATGATCCATCTGCTTTACAGCTGGCAGCGGCGTCATATTCGACATGTGGTTTTTAACGAATCGTGGATTTGTCTTCAAGAGGCCACAACAAAAAAGATCGACCTCTTTCCAATTCGCTGATATCGCCATAGCTCTCCATTATTGTCCCCTCTCATTTTGTGCTATTCGCATCCTGTCTTTTTATTTTAGCAGCACTTTCTCCTAGCAATAATATTGTTGGGGGAACGAACAGTATTATCCCTTTAGAAAATACTTCTAGTGCAAGTATCGCAAAGCTCGACACTATTGGAAGAGCTCCTTTTCTTGCCGCGTTCTCAGGCCAGTCTCTAGCTGCTGGATCACTCTCTCCCTATGCCGCACTTGCGCGCAATCCGCATACTATTTTGGAATATGAGTATGCTTCGGGGAGTTGGTTGGGAAGTCGTAAATTTTTGAAAGAGCGAGGGATCGAGGCTTCGATTACTTATACCTCCGATAGCGCAGGCAATCCTGTGGGAGGAAAATATCCTGGTGGTTTTACCTACTCCGATAACATTGCCTTTAGTTTGTTAGTAGATGCAAAAAAATTAGTCGGATGGGAAGGTGGCTATTTTATGATCAGTGCTCTTCAGCGAGATGGAGTGAGCCTTTCTCAACAAAATGTAAAAAATTTATTTACCGTGCAACAGGTCTATGGAGGTTCAGAAACATTTAGGTTTTATGAAATGTATTGGGAGCAGAGATTTCGCGATGAACGGATTAATTTTAAAACAGGTCGCTTTGTCGCAGCCGATGATTTTGATTCTTCTCCCCTCTACTGGCTTTATATGAGCCGAGGTATTGATGGGCGTCCTCAATCACTCGCTGTGGATGGACGATTTTCAGCACCTCCGAATGCTGTGTGGGCGAGTCGATTGAAGCTCAAGCTTCCTGAGTCAACCATTCTGCGAGCTGGCGCCTATCAAGTGACGCCCAATTCTGTGAATGGTTTAAATTGGAATTTTAATCAAAGCGATGGGGTCATGCTCTTAGCGCAATATGAGTGGGATCCTGAATTTTTTAAACCAGAGCCGGCTTCTGCAGAAGAAAAATTTTCTGAGGAGCGGCAACAAAAGGACCGCTCTGCACGCCAGATCCCTGGGCAGGCCGTTCCCAAAGGATTTATCGGGCACTATTGGATGGGGGGTTACTATTCAACGTATGAATATCCTCAATTTAATAGTAGTACCAAAGTTCCAGGAGCGTATGCATTTTATTGGCACGGGGATCAAACCATCTATCGCCCTAACCGCGATAGTAACGAAGGCCTTGTTGGCTGATCTGTACTGACGTTGGCGCCGCAAAATAATATTGCCCTCATTCCTCTTCAAGTAAATGGAGGGCTTGCCTACACCGGTCTCTATTCCAGGTCGCCGCAATGACTTCACGATTCTCGGCTGTGCTTACGGCGACCTTGGCCCCAGTAACGCAGTAGTGCCCCAATCAAAAAGCGCTATCAATCCAACTTATGAAATGCTCTATGAAGCTGGGTATCGGATCAATGTTACCAAGTACAGTTACATTCAGCCCGATGTGATGTGGATTATTAATCCAGCTGGGCTTGGCACCATTCCGAATGCGCTGGTGTTAGGGTTTCAAGTGGGGATAATACTTTAAATATATTATTGATATCTAAAAATCGCACTCCAGACATGTGTCATTTCTGAAAAAATAGGCATATCTTATTTTAATGCTATTCAACAATATTACTAAACGTCATTCCAGCGAACGCTGGAATCCAGGCGAAGGTCAATTCAGATTTGAGGAGGAGTGTCAAAAAAATTTAAAAAGATTGATGAGGATCAAAAAAAACTTTTACGAAAACAAAAATAAAGATCGTCAGTCGCTGGATTCCAGCGTCCGCTGGAATGACGGCGGTATAGCTAGAATGTGGATCGGCAGTGTTCTGGGTTCCCTCTTTCGTGGGAATGAAACTTTTCTTCTGTTGATTAGTCTTATTTTGCACACAAGTAATACAATATGAGCATTCCGTTTTTTGGACTAGTGGCTGTTATGATTTGCGAAAAATTTTTTAAGCGAAAAATTTTCTCTGCGCGCGATTGGAGGGCGGTTTGGATTTTTGGCGTGGTAGCCAGTCTAGTTTTGTATCCCTCGGCATTAGGCCTCACTCATATCGACACCTACAGCTTGGGATGGGCGCCCCATGGTCTTGTGGCGGCAGTTGCAGTGATCACGATAGTGTTGCTTTGGAAAAAAAATCGATTCGGCGTGTTGCTCCTGCTGGCGCTTGGCGCCTTTGCTTTTCAACTTCAAGCTTCCACAAATCTTTGGGGCTACTTGATTGATCCGATTTATGGAGTGCTCTCCATCAGCATTGTCTTGCGAATGATGATTCAAAAACCATGGTCAACTTTTTGATTAATCTGAACGCCAATGCACCTTGCTTCAACAGGCATATTGGCAGGAGAGTTGAACTCAGAATAATTCCAAAGGGGATTTGCTTTTAAAGCATAAACAAAACGGGCATGAAGCGTGCGCGCGAAATTCCCTGAATTGTCCTCTGAAGGCGATGTGTGCTGCAAACGATAATCAGCCGTTAAAATAAAAAGTGGTTTATCACTAGAGGGGTGAGATTGTTTTTCTAAGGAAAAAGATGCTGTTGCCGCAGGAAGAAGGCTCAAAGCATCTCCCAAGAGAGGCTCTTGGAGCAGCAGCGGAGTGATGGTTGCTGCGGGATTTTGAACTAGCATGCTAACAGCATCTGCGATTTTACTATTTTCAGTAAACTGGAGAAATTCTTGATGTATCTCCTCATCTGGTTTCCCAGCGAGTGAAGCATCAGGCTGGTCTGCCGTTTTAAATATTAATTTTTTTGCTGCAGAAATTAACGCCGTCTCATCCGATCGTTTATCAAACAGTGCGATCAGAGGCTCTTTTAGGTGCTCTGTGGTTGCTTGTTGCAATTCTCTGCCACCTAAGAAAACGACTTTTTCTGGAAGAGCTAAGGTTTTGTCTGCGTTACTCAAAGAGGGAAGCGTTATCGTTAATCCATCTTTCGTGACATGATTGCGTTCTAGGAAAGGCGCCGTTGCTGGATCCGCAGCTACTGGAGTAGCAAGATCTTGAAGGGGGCGCCGCAGCGACTGCAGTCGATGTTCTGTTGCTGACTTCTCTAGCGAAATCAAAGATCCAAAATTCGGACGACTTGCTAAATAACTTAATCTTGATGACCAATTTTGCTTTGCAGCAAGATACTTGCTTTCGGCTGCTTGATAAGTTGTCACCGTTGTTTGTTGAGCTGGCGTTAAGCTTTCCCAGGTGCTCAAGCCGATAGTATCAGGCGGCATAGGTCGCACCCCTTCAAAAGGAGTTAAATGATGCAGGAGCTGTCCTCCCTCACAAGTAATGATAACTGGTAGGTTCTCTAATGAAAGTGGAATATCAGGTAGAAACAAAGGGTTTTTTGCGAAGGTATAAGTTAAAACATCAACGGTATGCAGCGTGAATTCTTGTTGGGTTGTTGAATGAACACGCTCTTCTTTGAGGGAGTTAAAAAGTGTAAGTTGAAATTGATCAGCGGTGCCTGGATCTGAGGTTTTTTCTAAAGAATACCAAAGTTCTTTTTCAGGCTGTGTTCCGAAGCGACGTTTAGAATAATCTTGTAACTGGCGGACGCTTTGAAGTCCTGCTGTGAAATAAGGAGCAAGCTCATTTCTATCATCACGAGAGACTCCATACTTCATAAATTCTAAATCAGCTGAGCCTCTTTGATACATCAAAGAACCAATAGCAATCTGAAGAGCTCGATCTTCTCCTACGAATGCTTTGAACTTCTGAATGCCTCTATCTTGAAGGAGAAGGGTTGTGTTTTCCTGAATGGTTTTTTCATCGACAGTTGTTCCCTCTGCTGCTGCTGCTGATCGAAGCTCTGCTTGAGTCGCTGGTTCGTCGTCATGATTATAAAGAAGTTCTTCGTGTGGAGATTGAGTCCGGCGATTGGCAGGTGGAGGTGTTTTAAGAATGAAAGTTGCTCGGTTAAGGTCGCGTTTTATTTCGGCAAAAAGTGTTGTTTCAAGTTCAGAGTCTGCTGGAGTTTGAAGTTGGGTGAGGAGGTGATTTTCATGTGCCGCCTTCAACTGATCTCGAACCTCTTTTCCTAAGATAAAGACTCCTTGTTCTGGATAGTTTTCTTCTCCTAGAGAGATTGTTTTTTCTGAATACTCAGGTTGATTGAGAGGATCATTAGGATATTGATATCCCAATTCAGTAGCAGCGGTGTCAAGGGCGCTATAATTAGCTGCCATTTTCTCCGCTGTTAGTGCTACCGCTTGCTGAGAACGAGATGCTTTTTGAGGGAAGCAGGCTGTGATTCGCTCTGCCAGTGGTTTCAATGGGCGAAGTAGTTGTCTAACAATGGTCTTTTCTTTAGCAAGCACAGTAGTGATGGCTTGCGCATGTGCTTCTTGACTTTGTTGAAATACCGCAAACTCCTGTTCGTATCGAGCTATACACTGATCTCGAAGAGCCTCTTTTTGTTTAAAAGGGGAGGTGGCGACAACGGCAATCGCGCCTTGTTTATGTTCTTGTGATGGAGGTTTATTCCCTGCGGTGGCGTAACCATCCGAACCAGCGCTGGAAGAGAGAGCATGATCAAAAGGAAATTCCATATTGTGATGGATATCAGTGCCGGGCGGAAAGTCAAGTTGTGAGGTAGGTTTACTTTCGCCGATGCTGGCAGAAGCACCAGGATTCCGCTGCTGCAATGACGAGGCATCATCTGCGCCAGCACCAGCAGGGGGAGAGTCATTTTCTCTGCGTAAGGTTTCTGTTCTTTGTTCTACGGAAGTTTTTGGATCCACTGTTTCTGGTGAGCCAGACTTTTTTTCAAAAATCAGTTTCGGCCCTGCAACAAGCGAAGAGGTGGCCAGTAGAAGCGGAAGTGTATAACAAAAAATTGATTCCATGTTCTTCGGGGGGAGGGTAAAAAAGGGAGGATAGATTTTCTCTATCGTTCAATCAAGAGGTCTTGATGAAAAAGATAAGGGGCGATGTTGCCCATCAAGATGGCTTGGGTCTCTTTTGCGTTGAACCGATCAATCAGGTTAAGCCTGCGTCCTAGCAAGTGGGCTCCTTGAAGGTTATCGCCGCTCTGATCAGTCAACGGGAGACTGACAATGAAACGAGGAAGTTTCGCTTTCATCTCATCAATCGTGATGCTCTCTTTATAATCGTAGGGGAGGAGCGCAGGGCTTTCAGGAAGTAAGAAGCGATACGATTCTTCGCGAGCATTGAAATTCACGGGAACCCAAATCTTTTTGCAGCGAATCGCGTCACGAGCACTCTGATCAAACTGACCGAGCGGTCCATCAAATGGCGAGAGAAAAGCAGCGTAGCAAAGATAGAGCAATAAAATACAAGGGCAAACAAGCGCACGAGTTGGTGATTTTTTCATCACTCCGTAGAGTGCTGTTCCCATCGTGATGCCCAAGAGGAACCAATAGGTGATCGGATAATGATAAAAATGCCAAATTGGAGAGGCTAGATGATATTCTAACAATAAGGCTAAGCCAGCAAGGCCTGCGGTAATCACAAAGACAGCGACAAGGCTCAAGGCCAACGTCCAGCGGGGAATCTTTTCCCAATGCAGTGCTAAGAGGACGGCCAGGGCAGGCATGCCGAGCAAGAGATAGCGCTCGTCACGTTGGTTGGGGAGAGAGAAGACGACAAATACAACGATGACCCAAATCCAGAGGAGTGTTTCTTCATAGGAGAGTTCTTTTCTGCGAAAAAAGGTCATCACAAAAAATGCCAGAAGCGCCGGAGCAAGCACTCCTGCGTTGAGAGGATAAGCAATGACATTACGCCAAACACTAGAGCTCCCCACAAAAAAATTCCAAAAGTAATTTTCTCCACCAGTGTCAAACTTTCCAAGATTTTCGCGGATGATAAAATCGTGAAGAATAGCTTGTGGATGAGGATCGAGAAAAAACCAGAGTGAAAAAACGGCAAGAGCTACGAAAATGATAGCGAAGAGTTTGATGGCGTCATGACGAAGCCATTTTTTGAAATCATATTTATGAGCATGCAGGCGCCACCAGACTTTCCCTGCGGCTATTGGGATGATCAACGCAAATGATTTGTAAAGCAGTCCTATTCCAATAATGAAGCCTGACAAAAGAATCGTTTTCCATGAGAGAGAGGAGCGCGGCCATTGAAGTAAAATAAAAAGTGGAAGGAACAGCCAGAAAACTTCAGGCGCACTTGTGAGAAAACAGCGGCCATAGCGAAACGTGCCAAAGAAACTCAGGAAAATTAGTCCAGCAAGCAATCCAACATCAGCTCGTTGTGTAAGGCGTTTTCCTAGCAGAAAAAGCAAGAATGCCGTGAGGAGTGTGTAAACAACATTCGGCCAGCGCAAATTAAAGAGAGACCATTGGTTGCCCCAATCTGTTGAAACAATGCCTTGCCAAAAAAGCAAAGGAGGTTTGGTGTTGCGATGATAGGCGATGGGAGATTGGAGTGGCAGCCAATGCCCGCTCTGCGCTGTGGCACGGACAATCTGTGCGTAAAGGAGTTCGTCGCCGTTCGTGGCAAGGTGATCGCTTCCTAAACCGTAGAAATAGACGAAGAGAGCGAGGAGCGCTAAGAAGAGTTGAGTAAATGAGAAATGCTTTTTTGGAGAGAGATGATCAGAAGCGGTCAACGGTTGCATGCCGCTGATGTTAGCGGATCAGCGTGGATCTGACTAGTGTCTGAGCAAAAAAAGCTCATCCCAAATTTGGGACAGTTCTACTGAATGTCATTCCAGCGAACGCTGGAATCCAGTGGCCGTCTGTGCAAATATTGAGAACTGTCTAACATCCGGTTGACTGGTTTTTTTGAGAAAAGGAAAAATGAGGAGCTTCTTTTGTGGCTCTATTAGCTTCGAGCAGGCATTCTCCTGGATTCCAGCGTCCGCTGGAATGACGGCAAGATGTAGTGATTTCCCCCTTTGCGGAGATAATCTTTTTTTCTATGGGTGGGTTCTATGTTCAACAAAATGCTATCAACTCTACTCCACAACATTGATATAAAATTCGGCACAGCGGATGTCTTTGCCAAAAAAAGGATCTTGATAAATCTTCAGTTTTATTTGGCCAACAGCTAGTGGCTTGAATCGAAAATAGTAAGCTTTAGAAAAACCGGGATTAAAAGCAGCGATAAAGCCCGCGGTCTCTTTTTCTAAAAGGGGAGGTCCTGTTATCTTGTAGGTAAGAGCATGTTTTTTGTAGATATCCTCTGGAAAATCGATGCTGACAAAAAGCTTTTGGTCGAGGTGAAGAGGAATGGTTTGATTGTCATTTTTCTCTGTAATGACTTTTAAAATATCTCCCACGGAATTCTCTTCTGGCGCGGAGAGAGTGCTTGTCGGTTCAGGTTGTTGGGGGGCTTCTGTCTGAGCCACAAGGAGAGGTGAAGCTAATAAAAAAGTAACAAAGAGGAGATGGGAAATTTTTTTCATATAATAGAATTTGAAGAGCGAGATGGTATTAGACAAGTTGGAAGTGAATTCGTTCAGATTTTTTTCATATCTCGAACTGGTATTGCTCCGAGCTCCTGGGTATTCTTTGCTGATGACCCCATCTTCCTCTTGTCTTTCGTTGACTGCACGTGCCTATCGCAAGACCCTTGCTCATTATCTCAATCTGATTATTCCTCAAGAGGCTTCCTTGCTCAAAATTGGAGGTGATGATGGATTCTTGCTCGGAGAGCTTGTTGCAAAAAAGAAAATCGAGATTCATGCGGAGGCTGCGATCGTTCGAGGAGGGGAAGAAGCGTTTGTTTCCGAGGCAACGTCCAATTACATCTTGCTAGCAGACACGTTGAATCACGTGAAGGATGTGCAAGCCGTTTTAGAAAAGGTTCGTTCTTATGCGCAGCCTTCGACGCGCCTTGTCATTAGCTGTTACAATACGCTTTGGCGGCCCGTGCTCGCAGTGGCCACATGGCTTCGTCTCCGCGCTCCTCAAGAGGCCTCCAATTGGCTTTCGCGGCATGATCTAGAAAATCTGATCGAGTTAGCCGATTGGGAGACTATTCGAAAAGAGGCTCGCATTCTTTGTCCCATTCAGATTCCGTTGATTGCACCTTTTCTCAATCGTTGGATGGCTCCGCTCTTGCCCGCTTGTTGTTTGACGATCATCTTTGTTGCCCGACCACGCCAGATGAAGAAAGAAGTTTTAAAAACAGTCTCTGTCATTATCCCCGCTCGCAATGAGTCAGGGAATATTGCTGCTGCCGTGACTCGCACGCCGGAGATGGGCCTTTGGACGGAATTGATTTTTGTGGAGGGAAATTCAACCGATGATACGTGGGCTGCGATTCAAAAGGTGCAGACGGAGCATCCAGAACGACGCATCAAAATCGCGCAGCAGCCAGGGCGTGGCAAAGGGGATGCGATGCGCACGGGATATGCGTTGGCAGAGGGAGAGATCGTGATGATCTTGGATGCTGATTTGACGATGCCGCCCGAAGATCTGCCCAAATTTTATCACGCTGTTGCCAATGGGTCGTGCGAGTTTGCTAATGGAAGTCGGCTCGTTTATCCGATGGAAGAAAAGGCAATGCAGTTTTGTAATCTTTGTGTGAATAAAATCTTTGGCATTATTTTTTCGTGGCTGCTCGGCCAGCAAGTCAAAGACACGCTTTGCGGAACCAAGGTGATGACCAAAGAAAATTATTTAAAGATCGCGGCCAACCGCTCTTACTTTGGGGACTTTGATCCTTTTGGAGATTTTGATCTGCTCTTCGGAGCGAGCAAATTGAATCTTAAGATCCGCGACATTCCCGTGCGGTATCGCGAGCGGACCTATGGAACAACCAATATCACCCGATGGAGCGCTGGCATGCTGCTGTTGAGAATGATTATTTTTGCAGCGAGGAAGTTAAAGTTTGTGTGAGGACGTTACACCCAAAACGTCATTCCAGCGGACGCTGGAATCCAGACGAAGGTCAATTCGTATTTGAGTAGGAGCGTCAAAAAATGGCCCTTTCAACCGCGACGTGCAACACGTAAAAAACAGATCGTCAGTCGCTGGATTCCAGCGTCCGCTGGAATGACGGTGGTGTAACTAGAATGTGGTTAGTGGCTACTTTTCTTCTGTTGATTGATTTTATTTTGGGCAAGAGTGATATATTTACTTTTCATGTCATTTCTAACAACTTTCGCCGACCTTTTTTTTCTGACACTTTGGATGCCGTTGCTTTGGGCAGCTCTGATCGGCGTTGCAAGCAAGAGACAAGGCTGGTGGGGACGTGGTCTGACAATTTTTTTGGCGCTCGTTCCTGTTGCCGCCGCCGCTATTTATTTTGGAATCTCGCATGCTTCCGATGAATCGTTTCTTCTCGCTGGCGTGATTCCTTGGAGTGATGCCGCCGCTCATTTCGCTCAAGCAGCAGAAATGGCGACTCGCGGAGTGACGCATTTTGGAATGAATGGGCGATTTCTTTACCCTGCTTTTTTCTCATCGCTCTTAAATATCACCGGTCTCAATCTGTTGCGTGCAGAAATAGTAAGTTGGATTTTTTTTGCAGCGGCTCTTGCTTTGTTGCTGCGCCTTGTGGCTCGCTTGACAGGTTTTGCAGGCGCCAGCGTTGTGGCACTAGTGTGCGGACTTTTTTTTCGTGAGCGTTGTGCTGGTCTCATCATGACAGAAAATTTTGGAATGCTCTGTGGCCTCCTCGCTGCAAGTGCCTTTTTGATCGCCCTTCAAAAACGAAATTTCTGGATGTTGCAATTGGGGATTTTTATTTTAGCGCTCGGATTGGTGGCGCGGCCTGGTCCGATGTTTGTTTTGCCGCTGATGATCGTCTATGCCGCGAGTGTGGGTTGGGCTGGTTGGACCTCAAAGCCAGCAGCAGCCTGGAAAAGAGCGATTGTCAGTGGAGTGCTAGCAAGCGTGATGGTGATTGCGGCTTTTGCTTCGAACACGCTTCTCTCCCGCTCTGTTTACGAGGGGAAGGTAATCGTGAATGGGAATTTTTCCTTCACGCTTTATGGAATGTTGACGGGGGGAAAATGGTCTGATGCTCTCGGTTGGTCGCACTACAATGCTCCGTTGGTGATGAAAGAAAACATGAGGTTGATTAAAGAAGAGCCTCAGAGATTGATTTTTGGCGCGTTCCGAGCTTATAAAGAGGCACTCGGTCGGCGCATCTTATTTATATTCGGGCATGAATCGCGCCCCGCAACATTGCTGCTGCTCTTGGCTGTCGTCGGACTTGTGGCTTTGTGGAAGGTCCATCAGCTTCGACCTTATGCCTGGTGTTTGACGCTGATAGCAGCTGGCATTTTATTTTCTATTCCTTTTGCTCCTCCCTGGGATGCTGCAGAGAGGCCCTTTGCCGTGACTGTTCCTTTTGAAGCTCTCTTTGCTGCAATCGGATTGGCAGTATTGTTGAAGTCTGTAAAAACTCAACAAGAGAGGAGGGTTGGTTCTCACGAAGAAATTGGATTGCTGTTGAGCATTGTCTGGCTTTTTTTCTTAACAGTTCCTTTGCCTTTGCTTTATCGAATTTATTGTTCAGCCCCTCTGGAGGCTCGTCAGGAAGCACCTGTTCTGTTGCTCCCTGGCTCTTTTGTTACGGTGACACCTGAAAATCGCGATGACTTTTTGCAGCGCCTCGTACCTTTTTTAAATCACTACCCGATGGAGCAGGAGTTTTTTTCAAAGCTTCCTCAGCAAGTGATATTAGGGATTGATTGGAAAGGGAAAAACTTTGATCATTGCGCGACTCTGGATGGGGTTAGAGAAGTTGATCGTTTTCATTATTGGCTCGTTGATCAACGATTGCTCCAAGAGATGCAAGCAAGCTCTTTTTAAAAAGTGAATAAAAAAAATATTTTGATAACTGGCGGGGCTGGCTACATCGGCTCGCATACCTGTGTGGCTTTATGCGAGGCTGGTTACACCCCAATCATTTTTGATAATTTTTGCAACAGTAGTGCTTCAGTTATTCAAAAAATAGAAGCTCTGACAAAAAAATCATTGGATGTTGTCCAAGGCGATATTCGTGACGAAGCGCTGTTGCAGCAAGCGCTAGAGGATCATCAGTGTGAGGCGGTCATTCATTTTGCAGGACTCAAGGCCGTAGGAGAATCGGTTGCTGAGCCGTTGAAATATTATGATGTTAATGTTGGTGGGTCATTGACGCTGCTTCGCGTCATGGAAAAAGCCAAGGTGAAGAAATTAGTTTTTTCTTCCTCTGCTGCTGTTTATGGGGCTGCTGAAGAGCTGCCGATCAAAGAAAGCGCTCTTTGTTCTCCCGTCAATCCTTATGGACGTTCCAAATTCATGGTAGAAAAAATTTTGGCTGATCTTGTGCAAGCTGATTTTAGCCCGACTTTCGCTATTCAAGATGGCGATATTTCGCAATATACTCGGCCTCAAAATGATTTTTCAAATCACTCATGTATGAAACATACACCGCATGATTTTAAAAATCATTTTGAGACCAAGCCTTCACAAAATCTCATCCATTCGAATAGCGAAAGTCGGGCTAGCTGGAGTATAACTTGTCTTCGTTATTTTAATCCCATTGGGGCCCATCCGAGTGGATTGATTGGAGAAAGACCACAGGGAATTCCTAGTAATTTGATGCCTTATCTCACGCAGGCCGCAGCAGGCTTGCGCCAGGAACTTTCCATTTTTGGAGATGATTATCCTACGCAAGATGGGAGCGCTGTGCGGGATTATATTCATGTGATGGATCTGGCCGAGGGCCATATTGCCGCGCTCCGCGAGGCAACCGCATCAGGAATGGCCACGCTTAACTTAGGGACAGGAAAGGGGTATTCTGTTTTGGAAATGGTCGCTGCATTTGAAAAAGCAACTGGAGAAAAAGTTCCTTGCAAGATTGTTCCTCGGCGTGCGGGAGATGTGGCTGCTTGTTGGGCCGATCCGACGGCTGCTGAGCAAGCATTAGGATGGAAAGCTACACGCAGCCTTGAAGAAATGTGTCGCGATAGTTGGAGTTGGCAGCAACGAGGGGAAAAAATTTCATGAAACGCAAAGGAATTATTTTGGCAGGAGGGTCGGGAACGAGGCTTTATCCCGTGACGCAGGTTGTTTCTAAACAACTTTTGCCCGTCTATGATAAACCGATGATCTATTATCCGCTGAGCACATTGATGCTGGCTGGTATTAAGGATGTCCTCATCATTTCCACGCCTCACGATCTTCCTCACTTTGAGCGACTGTTGAAGGATGGGAGTGATTGGGGAATGAGTTTTCAATATGCCGTGCAACCACGTCCTGAAGGCCTTGCCCAGGCATTTCTCATTGGAGAAAAATTTATTGGAAATGACCTTTCGACGTTGATCTTGGGAGATAATATTTTTTACGGCCAAGATTTTTCCCATCAATTAGAAAATGCCCATGAACGTCGTGAGGGAGCGACTGTTTTTGCCTATCGCGTCCAAGATCCAGAACGGTATGGAGTCGTTTCTTTTGATGAGCAAGGAAAGGCTGTCGAAATTGTCGAGAAGCCGGCGCATGCCAAAAGCAACTACGCAGTGACGGGACTTTATTTTTATGATCGAGATGTTGTCGAGATGGTGAAAGAGTTGAAGCCATCATCGCGTGGAGAATTGGAAATTACCGATCTCAATCAGATGTACTTAAAAAAACAAGAGCTGCACGTCGAGCTGATGGGGCGCGGTTATGCCTGGCTTGACACCGGGACGCATGAAAGCCTGATTGAGGCGAGCAATTTTATCCAAACGATTGAACATCGCCAGGGACTTAAGATTGCCTGCCCCGAGGAGATCGCCTATAATCGCGGCTTCATCACAGCGGAGCAGCTGGAAAAATTGGCGAAACCACTTTTGAACAACAGTTACGGAAAATATTTGAAACAGGTCTTACAAGAAAAATGAAAGTAACAAAGACAAGTATGGAAGGGGTTTTGATGTTCGAGCCAATGGTTTTTGGCGATGAGCGTGGATTTTTTTACGAAAGTTTTAATCAGCGTGATTTTTTAAAAGAGGTTGGTCTTGATATCGCCTTTGTTCAAGATAACCATAGCCATTCAGTACAAGGTGTGTTGCGAGGCTTGCACTATCAAGTAAAGCAACCACAGGGAAAGCTCGTCAGTGTGATTCGCGGAAAAATTTTTGATGTGGTGGTTGATTTGCGGCAAGGCTCATCAACTTTTGGAAAATGGGAGAGCTTTGAGCTTTCGGAAGAAAATCGAAAACAACTTTGGATTCCCTCTGGCTTTGCCCATGGATTCTTGACGCTGAGCAAAAGCGCCGATGTGCTTTATAAAACAACAGATTATTATGCTCCTGAATATGAGCGAACAATTTTGTGGAATGATCCTGAGATTGCAATTCAATGGCCCGAAGGATGCGAGGTGAAGTTGTCAGAGAAAGATCGAGTGGGAATGTTGTTAGAGGAGGCGAAGAGAGAAATGGAATGTTTTGAAGTCGAAAATTTCGACTTCGATAACGCCAACAGCGAAAAGGTGAAGTGATTTTGTGGTTGAAAATTTCGGCCGCAAATTTATCAGAAATAAGAACTAAATGATCACCTATAATTCTTCTCAACGTCTGTCGCTTCCAGCGCTTTTATTGCCATGGAATCTGGTCAGGCGTTTGCGATCGCAGATTTCCTTGTTGCGACAATTTACAAAACGCGAAATTGAAAAGCGGTACAAAGGAACGTTGCTAGGGCTCTGCTGGTCTTTTTTCACACCTCTCCTCATGCTGGCAGTTTACACCGTAGTTTTTGGGTTTATTTTTAAAGGCTCTTACGGGCATCCAGGAGAGACGAAGCTCCAATTTGTGCTAGGGCTTTTTTGCGGCATGCTAGTTTGGGATTTAATCGCAGGTGCCCTTACTTCCGCGCCCATGCTGATGGTGCAGAATACAAATTTTGTGACGAAGGTGATTTTTCCTTTAGAAATTTTGCCCATCGCTATGGTCGTGGCGACGCTGGTTCATACAGCCATTGGTTTTGTGCCACTTCTTTTGCTGATCATGATTTCACAAGGAATGATTGCGATTTCAGGGCTGAGCCTTTTTTTAATTTTTATTCCCATCGTTTTTTATTGCTTGGGATTGACTTGGATCATCTCAGCATTGGGAGTTTTTTTGCGCGATATTGCTGCCATGATGCCAGCCATTATTACAATCTTGATGTTCCTGAGTGCCATTTTTTTTCCGATTGCTGCCATTCCTGCAATCTGGCGCTGGGTAGCGACGCTCAATCCTGCTGCAGTTTTAATTTCGATGGCGCGTGAGGCGTTGGTCTTTGGTCAGTGGATTGATTGGAAGATGTATGGAGTTCAACTAATCTTGAGCCTGATTGTGATGATGATGGGGTATGTTTTTTTTATGAAGATGAAGCCGGCTTTTGCGGATGTGTTGTGAGGGATCGGGGCATTGACAATACAATGCGTGCACTTATTATGTGGAGATGAAAAATATAACTCTTTCAATGAATGAAAATTTGATTAAGCAGGGAAGAGCATACGCACAAACTCATGGAACAACCTTCAATCAATTAATACGCGATTTAGTAAGTCAAAAAGTTGCTTCTCCTAAAAAGAGGACATTGCAAGATCTTTTTGATTTGTTAGATCAGAATCCTTCTCCCGTAAAAAACTATAAATACTGTCGAGAGGATGCTTATGACCGCTAAAATATTTTTTGATACTAATATCTTGGTTTATTCAGGTGATCCAAGCGATCTTCATAAACAGAAAATAGCACAGCAAGTAACAGAAAAATCTTTTCAAGAAAATAGCGGGTTTGTTTCAACGCAGGTTCTTCAAGAGTATTGTTCAATAGAAATAAAAAAACTTCGTAGAGATCCTTTGATTATTAAACGATCGTTGAGTGCTTGGCAGCGTTTAGAAGTAATTAATATTACTCCTATGATTATTGACGACGCATTGGAAATACACTTAATCTATCAATTTTCCTTTTGGGATTCGCTTGTTATCAGCAGCGCTTTGGCTGCTCGATGCGGAATACTCATGACGGAAGACATGCATCATGGGCAAACGATTCAAGGCTTAACTATTGTGAATCCTTTTAAGGAATAATTAATGTCTTCCGATCCCGTCATCTCCGTCAAAAATGTTTCCAAGGCTTACACCATTTGGCGTGATCCTGCGGCGCGGTTGAAGCATCCTCTGTTGCAACTTGCGGGGGAAATGTTTCCTTTTTTTAGAAAAAAAATAGACCAACGTCTGCAGGGACTTTGCTCGGAATTTTATGCGCTGAACAATATTTCCTTTGAAATCAAAAAGGGAGAGGCGGTCGGTATCATTGGACGTAACGGCTCAGGAAAGTCAACACTGCTTCAAATTATTGCGGGAACACTTCAACCTTCCAGTGGATCAGTAACCGTTAACGGGAGAGTAGCTGCGCTTCTTGAATTGGGGAGCGGCTTTAATCCGGAATTCACAGGGCGCGAAAATGTTTTCTTGAACGCATCGATCTTGGGACTGACGAGGGAGGAGACCGAAGCGCGTTTTGAAAAAATTGAAGCCTTTGCTGATATCGGTGATTTTATCAATCAACCGGTGAAGACCTATTCAAGTGGTATGGCGGTCAGGTTGGCCTTTGCGGTGATTGCTTATGTTAATGCCGATATTTTGATTATCGATGAAGCGTTGAGCGTAGGAGATGCTTTCTTTAGTCAAAAGTGCATGCGCTTCATTCGCGAGTTTATTAAAGAGCATACGCTCATTTTTGTAAGTCATGATACAGCTGCAGTGAAGAGTATTTGCAATAGGGCGATTTGGTTAGAAAAGGGGGAAATGCTTGCAGCCGGAACCCCAAAAGAGATTGCAGAACTTTATTTGGAAAATTTATATGAAGCTCAGCAAGGAGAAAGCAGAATCAAAAAAACACCTTCACTTTCTGAAAAACCTACCGAAAAAACGAAGCAACAAATTTTCAAAGATGTCCGTTCAGATTGGATCAATAAAACAAACTTGAGAAATGATATTCAAGTTTTTCAATTTGATATGGATGATCATTCTTTTGGAAAAGGAGGGGCTAAGATCATTCAAGTAGAGTTGCTCGATCAAAATGAAAACTCTTTAAATTGGATTGTCGGTGGAGAAGAGGTTGCGTTGCGCATTATCATAGAGTGTGATGAAGTTTTGGAATCGCCTATTGTAGGATTTCACTTTAAAGACCATTTAGGGCAAATTTTATTTGGCGATAATACGTTTCTTTCCTACCATGAAAGGCCGCTAAAATGCCATCCAGGAGAAAAACTTATTACTCAATTCCATTTTCAAATGCCGAGACTCTCTAAAGGGAATTATAGTATTGAAGTGGCCATAGCTAACGGAACACAGCATCAACATGTCCAACATCATTGGGTTCATGGTGCTTTGCAGCTTAGATCGGATACAACTAGTGTGTGTAGTGGAATTGTTGGAATTCCAATGAGGGATATTGTATTGACGAAAGAAATATAAAATATATGGATAATCTCGCAATCCCCAATTTATCACTTGCTTGTTCTAATTTAGATAGAGAGATAGAGCTTTCGGCATGGTACGGGCATATTCCTTTTGCATTTTGGATAGTGAGTTTACTAAAGCCAAAAATAGTCGTGGAGCTTGGAACTCAAAATGGAATTTCTTACAGTTCGTTTTGTGAATCTATTAAAAAAAATAATCTTAGTACAACGGCATCTGCTGTTGATACATGGAAAGGGGATCCTCACGCGGGGTATTATGGGGAGGAAGTTTATTCAAAATTTAAAGATTATCACGATCAACATTACCGTGAGTTCTCGACTTTATTGAGAATGACTTTCGATGAAGCTGTTCATCAATTTTCTGATCAATCTATAGATTTACTTCATATCGATGGCTTGCATGCTTATGAAGCAGTAAAACACGACTTTGAAATATGGCTGCCTAAACTTTCAAAACGAGCCGTCGTTCTTTTTCATGATACATGCGTTTATGAAAATAACTTTGGTGTATATCAACTATGGGAAGAACTAACAGCCGGATATCCTGGATTTAACTTTACTCATTCTCATGGCCTGGGTGTGCTTTTAGTGGGCCGAGAGAGGCATCCTTTTTTAAAAGAGCTCGCTGGCTTAGAAAGCTTTCAAGCTTCAAGTTTTAACCAGCTATTTCAAAAGTTAGGAGATAACTATGAATTGACGTATTCATTACACAAACATCAATTAGATTTTGCAGAACAGAAAAAACTCATAGAAGAAAATCAAGAACTTGTCCAACGCCAAGCAGTGACCATTCAAGAAAAAGAAATATTGCTAACTAAAAAAGAACAGCAACTTCAAACCAAAGATCAAGAGCTTGCTCAAAACGAGAAATTGTTAAAAGAACAACAAATTTTTGTTACAGAAAAAGAGAGGCAGCTGTCTAAACTAAATGAAATTTTAGACAATCATAAGAATATCTATAATTCTTTTTCTTGGAAGAGCTCTTTGCCTCTAAGGTCATTAGAAGGTTTGTCTAAGAAAGCCGTTAATAGATTTAGGAAACATAAACTTCCATTAAAGACCTATAAATTGGGCCTTGTTATTTTTTTAAAGCATGCTCGAAGTGGTGTCTTTGATGGGCCCTGGTACCTAGAACAGAATAGGGATGTCAAAGATGCTAGATGGAATCCTTTTCTTCATTTTTTATTATATGGGATGTACGAAGGACGTGCTCCCAATGCAACGTTTGATATAGCGAATTATATTGAAGAAAAAAGTGATGTTAAAACAAATGATATTTCGCCTGTGTTACATTTTATGCAATGGGGGGAGAATGAAGAAAGAAACGCATATCGGCGGATCACTAAATTTTTAAAAGCAACCCTTCCTTTTCCTGAAGACAAACAAGTTGTCTTAGTTTTCGGACATGAAGCTACGCGAACTGGAGCTCCTATTGCCCTTTTAGGAATTATAAAAAAACTATCTCAAGAGAAAAAATTTCATTTTATTACAGTTTTGAAACGGGGAGGCGCTTTACTTTCTGACTACCAAAATGTATGTCCGACGCTTGTTTTAGGAGATGCTTCAGGAAAGACTTTTAAAAGTTCTGCGATCAATACTAAATATTTCGAATGGATAGCAGCACACCTTGATTCTTTTAAAGGTAGGATTACTTGTTTGTGCAGTACGGTTGATAGTAAAGAGGCTGTAGCAGCTTTTGGGGAAAGGAATTTTGGCATTATTTCTCTTATTTATGAAATGCCAACTTCTATTAACAAGTGGTTTGGCGGAGCTGCAACGATGGAAGTTTTCGATCAGTATTCGCATCGTTTGATATTTCCTTCTAGTTTCACACATGGTCAAATTCTCCAAGAATATAAGATTAACGACAAAAGAACGCGTGTTATTCATCTTGGTATAGCTTTAGCGTATCCTCAAACAGAACGGCTTTTATTAAGAGAAAAAATTTTAAGTGAATTAGGGCTTCTAAATAATACTGTTTTAGTTGTTGGTTGTGGTGCTTATGATTATCGCAAAGGATTTGATCTATTCATCAAAACAGGCGAGAAATTTATTTATAATTCAATAAATAAAAATCAACCGGTTCCAACATTTTTATGGGTTGGAACCTATTTTGGTTGCGATTATGCCGCGAAAGAAATTTCAAAAATCCCTGAAGACATTAGAAAACATTTCTTTTTTTTAGATGAAAGGCCAAGTGTAGAAGAAATTATTGCAGCAGCAGATGTTTTTTTTCTTTCTTCAAGGGAAGATCCTTTTCCTCTAGTAGCTCTTATTGCTGCTGGCCATGGTGTGCCTATTCTTCTGTTCTCAGGAGCAACAGGAATAGAACACGCACTTCCGCAACAATCATATTATGTCGCTAGCAGCCTTGATGTTCACGTAGCATGTGCAGCTTTAACAAAGGCCCTTGAGCAAGTCGGCTTCAAAACCTGTTCTAAATTAATTAGAGAAGAATTTTCTCCTGAGATATATGCTAAAAAAATAGCGTTAGAGCTGGACTCTTTAAAATTGCCTTTGGAAGTTGAGGTAACAGCAGTTGAAAACAATGTCGTTCATAAGGACCTGTATCATGTTGCAGCAAGTTCACGTTGTTTCTCAGGTAACATCTCTAATAGAAATTTATTCAAAGGGAAGGTTCTCCTTTTTAAGATCATAAAATACTTGCCTCAGATGTTGAAGGGAGCATTGCCGAAAACAGAAGGCGTAAAAAAATTATCCTCCTCAATCCAAAATAGCATGCAAAAAATTGTTCCCCAAAGTGCTTGGGAATGGCCTTGTGATTATGGGAAAAAACCAATTCCTGAATTTCATCCTGGTATTTATAAAGAAGAGTATATGAGTTCTGAAGATAGAACAGATCCCTTCGCTCATTTTCTTCAAGCAGGGAGGCCGCAAGGACGGTGGAATTCAGAACTTCTTTCTATTAAATCAATGAAACAGAATCTTGTTTCTTCAAATTTGCGGATCGGATTGCATCTTCATGTTTTTTATGGAGATTTGCTTTCAGACATTATAAGGCGCCTAGAAGCAAATGAAGTGAGACCTGATTTATTAATTACTATTCCTAATTCAGCCAAAGATATTACAGGAATAAGAGAAATGCTAAAAAAATATCCAGCCAAAGTAGAAATACGAATTACGCCAAATAAGGGAAGGGATATTGGAGCATTCTTAACAGAATTTGGGCCATCTCTTGTTGATGAATACGATATTATTGGTCACGTTCATACAAAAAAAAGTATTCATGCAACAACTGACATCGCAAAAAAATGGCGCGAGTTTCTCTTAGAAAATCTTCTTGGAGGGCGCGTTCCTATGGCAGATGTTATTATTGGAACGATGACGCAAGAAGAAAAAATTGGGTTGGTCTTTCCTGGCGATCCTTATACAAATGGATGGGATAAGAATCGCTCTATAGGAAAAAAACTTCTGTCGCGTTTGGGGATAAATAAATTTCATGAGCAATTTAATTTTCCTGTAGGAACTATGTTCTGGGCAAGAACACAGGCTCTTAAACCGCTATTAGACCTTAATCTAAATTATGAAGACTATCCTGAAGAACCAATGCCAATTGATGGGACAATTTTACATGCGTTAGAAAGAATTCTTCCCTTTGTTATAGAAAAAGAAAAATATCAAATCAAGATGACGCATGTAGAAGGAGTGACGCGTTAAAATAGACATGGCTTTATTTAGGCTTAACTAAAATAAAAAATGGCTTCTCAAGTTAAAAAAGAAAATTTTTCCAAACCGACATCCAATTATTTCATATATTGCTTAATTTTTTTTACAATTGCTAAGCTGGCATTTTGCTCTCGAGAAGAGATGTTGGGAACATGTTCTCCTCATGATGACTTATGGCAAGTATTGTCAGCTCAACGATGGTATTGGGGCGGAGGTTACGGAACTAATTATTTGTACCACCTTCCTATTTACCCGCTATTTCTGAAGATGTTCAGTACTACAGGGATTCCTTTGCGAATAGGAATGGAGCTGCTTTACTGTTTTAGTTGTTCTCTCCTTTCCATAGCATTATACCGCATCGGCATTCCATCATTTATTAGCGCATTGCTCGCTCTTGCCGCTATTTTCAACCCTTCTTCTTTTCAATTGCCCAATCGCTTTGGTCCTGAGATACTTCTTGCATCTTTTCTTTTATTAGCTCTTTCTCAAAGTCTCGAATGGTTGATAGTTAGAAGAACTTTTGATGCCATCAAACCAGCGGTTTTTGCAGCCATATTTTGGGCATTAGCATGGAATACTAGAAAAGAGGCAATTGTTCTTTTGCCAATTTTTATAGTCTTAGGATGCTGTATCATTATCTTAGATAAAAATGAGGCGAAGCAAATCGTATGTAAAAGAATTCTTATGGGGGCTATGCTTCCGTTATGTGCCTGTTTAGTGTTAACACTAACTATCTGTTCTGTTAATTATGCTAGGTGGGGATTGTTTGCTAGCTCAGCACTATCAGCGCCAGGTTATACCCTTGCTTTTAAAGCCCTTCAGAGTATAAGGCCTAATAAAAGTATAGCCTATATTCCTGTTACAGTAGAAGCGAGAAGGGCAGCCTATAAAGAAAGTCCTTCTTTTGCGCTTCTACAAGAACAACTTGAAGGTCCGGTAGGTAAAGGATGGGCTGGTTGTTCAAAACCATGGACTGATTCTAAAGGCCTAATAGGAATTGATTCTTTAGAGATATCAGCCGGTTGGTTTTATTGGGCCTTATACGAATCCGCCGCTAGGGCAGGGTATGCATCCACTCCTGCACAGGGAGATGTTTTCTTTAAGAAAGTAGGAGAAGAAATTAGAGCCGCATTAATTCAAGGAAGGCTACCAAAACGGTTTGTTCCAATCACCATGATTGATCCTGACTTTTTATGCTGGCTTCCAAAATATAAAGACAGCTTAAAGTCTGTGTGCAATACATTTTTAGCACCTTCATCACCAGTTAGAAATAAAAGTGATCAGCCAATGTTAGGGAGTAATATTAAAAAAGAATTTGATGATATTGCAAATAGGCGATCAAGATCTTTTTCTAATGAAGGCAGTTGTGATATAGACGGTTGGATTTTAGCTCCTGGAAGAAAAATCGTTTTTATAGCGGTAGCAGACTCATCAGGAAAAACCGTTGCATCATTGCGCCCAATACAAGCCCGGAATGATGTTAGCCCTGAAGCACGGGCATTTTTGTTTCATATTCCACTATTTACTCAAGAAAAATGGAGAGAAAGTCAAATTATTGTTTCAACAGATTATGGAGAAAATGTCACTTGGCAATTTCAAGAGCTAATTGCTGGAAAAGTGAATCATAAAATTTCAAAGGGAAAAGATATCTATCTCGCTTGTGATCGGTTGGATCAACCAAAAGTTTTAGTCTATTGGAGCTGGTCTTTTCAGAATGCGTGGGAGCAAATTTATTACCAAATGGTTCGGAATCTGCAATGGATAGCGCTAATTGGTCTTATCTTGGCAGTTTTCTTGCGCCGCAATTCATCAATAGTAGTTGGAGTTTTTTTATTAGGTACTGCCGTAATAGTAAGAATATTATTATTTGCTATGCTTGATGCTACCTCTTGGAATGGAAATCAACCAAGATATCTTTTTCCTGTAATGCCAGAATTTAGCATGCTGATTGTATTAGGAGCTTGGTTGTTTTTTAATGAAGTTGCATGGTTTTTAAACAAATATAGGCAAAAAAATTGTAATGAAGACTAGGCTTGCTTGGTCGGTTGTAAACACTTGGTTAGAAATGAGAAAAAAACATTTATTTTTTAGTTTTTTGGGAATTTTTATTATAGGCATCTATGCTTATAACGCTGCATTATTTCACGATGACTTGTTTTTAGTGGAATATTTACCAAAGCTTGTTCAGGGCAACCATTTAATAGGAGGGCTGAAAACTATCTTTTTTTCATTGGATCTCCCAGGGGAATATCGTCTCTATGGTGTGTCGCGAATAATACATTTGTTTCTTGCTCTCGCAATTGGTTACGGGATGGGTGATTTATCGATTGTTACGTGGGTTTTCAATAGATTTTTTTCAGGCATTGGTCGTTGCCTTTATTTGGATATTTTCTCCATTTTCTGTTACATTTTGTTTCCATCACTATTCTTATCTTATTTTACCTTTTCAAATTACAGTTGTTGCGGCGCTTGTTTTGCAGCAGCTTTTATTAGAATATTCTAACAAAAAAAGAACTAGCTGCTCAGTTTGGCTACAGCGTTTAATTTTATTAGGACTTGGATGTTGCATTGCATGGACAGGAGAATCTCATTTGCCACTTTCTGTTTTTATTCTTGGAGTGACTGCTCTCTTTACTCCATCTAAAAAATCTTCTGTTCAGCGTATCACAGAATTAATGATGATACTTGGGCCTATTATTATTGGAGTAATATTTCATCGCTTTATGTGGATGATGTTAATTCCAAAAGCTTCCAGGCAACAGGCGCGCTATCATTTTTCACTACCAAAAATTGATATAATGATTAATTATCTAAATATTTTTTTTGTTTCATTATGGCTAGGCATTAAAGAGCAACTTGTTCCTATAGTCACTTTTGTTGGAAATAAAATAAGTCGTCAACGACAATTATAAATCCCCTCCGCGACAATTATAATTCCGCACTTTTTGGTTGGGGTAAAAAGAAGGTAGACTTAGCAGGGTTGGGAGAAATGTAGATATTTCTTTTTCCTACCAGCCGGGGGGTTTGGGGGGCG
>JAPLTJ010000148.1 GCA_026398175.1 Verrucomicrobiia bacterium
ATTTGATGAGTTTAAAGAAGCTACCCTTGGATTTTTTGAAAATATAGAACAGCACAAAGCCGAACTGGAGTCTTTATTAACGAATAATTTTAGGGTATTGGATGCAGTCCATTCCTAAAATTCATTCGTCATGGGTATATTTCCTTTTCGGAGAATGGCTTTTTTCAAAAGAGCCTCACGCACAAAACCATTTTTCTCGAGCACGCGCTGAGAGGCTAGATTGGCAAGATGAGTCTTGGCTTCAATACGTACAACATCGAGCTCCTGAAAACCACGTTCAACAGCTAGCGCTACTGCTTTGGTTATGAAGCCTTGACCCCAACATTTTCTTGCGGAGACATATCCTAACTCGGCTTTACAGCGATAATCTCCTGTTCCTGTTTCTAACGTGATTGATCCTATCACCTCATCATTGACAACGATAGCTTGGAACCAAGGATGTTTTTTAACAACGTTTTCAAAAAATTCTTCGGCTGCTGCACGTGAAGAATAAGCCTCCCAACGAAGATGGCGCGTCACTTCTGGATCCGTTGCCCAAACCATGAAGGCATCGATGTCGTTAATAGTCATAGGGCGTAAAATAATGTCGCAATGAGTCTTCATGCTTTTTAAAAAATTATTCCTCTCCACTCACCAGGTCCTCCCACGTCTGGCGGCGTCGCACGACACGCATCGTTTTTCCTTCGACTAAAATCTCGGGCGGCATCGGACGAGCATTGTAATTGGAAGCCATCGTAAAACCATAAGCACCGGCACTCAAGAGCGCTAACTTTTCTCCTGGCTCAATGCGCGGCAGCTGGCGATCTTCCGCAAAAAAATCACCACTCTCGCAGACAGGACCAACCACATCGACCTGTTCTAAGGCGCGATCATTTCGTTGTTGTAGCGGCACGACTTCATGATGCCCCTGATACAGCGCAGGACGAATGAGGTCGTTCATCCCAGCATCAACGATGAGGAATTTTTTTACCGGCGTCTTTTTGCGATAGAGAGCCGTTGTTAAGAGCACTCCAGCATTGCCAACAAGAAAACGACCCGGCTCAAAGAGAATACGCAAGCCAAGCGCTCGCAAGGGCTCGAGTACTTGCGCCGCATATTTTTCTGGAGTCAGTGCATCCTCTCCATTTTTCAAAACATTTTGATAAGCAATACCGATACCTCCACCCAAACTAAAAAATTCTAAACCATGCTGCTGTTTTATTTTCAAAACAAGCTGCGTTAATTTTTCGACAGCCTTGGCAAAAGGAATCGCATCGAGAATTTGCGATCCAATGTGTGTCTGCAAGCCACGAATTTTTAAATGAGGCAAGGCTGCTGCTTGAGCATAAACAGACTCTGCCCGGTCAAGGCCAATGCCAAATTTATTTTTGGATGTTCCTGTAGAAATGTAGTGATGTGTTGATGCCTCGACATCAGGATTGATGCGCAACGCAATAGGAGCGACACACCCAAGACGACCTGCAACTTCATTAATCACTTCCAATTCTTGTTCGGACTCAACGTTAAAACAATAAATCCCTTGCTGGAGCGCATACTCAATCTCGTGCACCATTTTTCCAACCCCTGCAAAAGTGCATTGATCAGCACGTCCACCCGCTCGGAGCACTTTAAAAAGTTCCCCTCCTGAAACAATATCAAAACCAGCTCCCTCGTGTGCCAAGAGGCGCAGAACGGCAAGACTGCTGTTGGCTTTCGCTGCATAGCAAATGAGATGATCCAGCGAACTGAAAGCCTGTTGAAAGCGTTGAAAATTATTTTTTATTGTCGTCGCCGAATAAACATAAACAGGCGTTCCAACCGTAGCAGCAATATGAGCAAGGTCGACCTCCTCAGCATGAAGAGAGCCGTTAGAGTAATGAAAGGGAGACATAAAAAGAGTTTTTCTTGGAAGCATCTACTTTTAGCGTAGATGTTCTGAACGTTTGATAACAATTGAGTGAAGAGAGAGAAGTAAAGGGTGAAGAGTAAAGGGTAAAGAGTAATTTAAGATCGGAATAAAATCAGTTTTTTGAAAGCAATTACGGCCTCCTAACAATATAAAAAATTTCTTAGAAAGTGTTGCCTATGTCCCAGGAAGACCTCGGTCAAAGTCATAATAAGCTGATGGATAAATAATCTTTTAAAAAAAGATAGACGTATTTCGATCGTTGTTGTAAAAAAGTTTGATGAATTTTACAAAAGATCTTCAAGAAGCAAATGTTTTAAATC
>JAPLTJ010000058.1 GCA_026398175.1 Verrucomicrobiia bacterium
CACATACCCATTCCCTGCCTCTATCAGCACAGCGCCGTGAGTTCAATCTCGTGGCACGCTACATGGTTTTGCCGCAGGCTATTTTTAAGTACTAACTTTTTTAATAGACCCCTGTGTATCAAAACACGTGAAATGCTCCTGCGCCTCAGCAGTAGCATTTCAAGAAAATCTAGACCATTCCAAGCTTCATTCTGCCTGCCTCGCTAATCATATTTTGACTCCAAGCAGGATCCCAAACAAGCTCGACTTCAGCTTCATCAATGCCTTCGATGGTTAAAATTTTAGAACGAGCATCAGCTGCAATCGTAGGTCCCATGCCGCAGCCAGGAGCAGTCAAGGTCATTTTGACTTCTGCTTTTGTTTGGCCATTGTCTGTGGTGACCATCGTGCAGTCATAAATCAAACCAAGATCAACGACATTGACAGGAATTTCTGGATCAAAAACGGTCTTGAGCTGGTTCCAGACAGCCTCTTCTAAAGTTCCTTCTGGAGCTGTTTTGGCTGGTGTTGTTTCTATTGTCGGTTCAATTCCTAAAGCATCGACATCTTTTTGATCGATGCGGGCAAGTCCGCCTGGAGTTGCGACGGTAAAGGTGCCGCCGAGTGATTGTGTGACGATGACTTGCGTTCCAGCAGGAAGAACAAGCGTGGTGCCGCTTGGAATCTGGATGGCATCGCAATCGCGTTTAAGGATAATTTCTTGGTGCATAAAAGAGAAAAGAGAATTAACCACAAAGAACGCAAAGAACGCAAAGAAAAACAAAAAAGAAAAAATGTTTCTTAAGCGGGGTTGTGATTATGACGGAAGAATATTGATTTTAAATTTTCCAGTTTGAGGATGAAGTTGATCTGAAAGCGTTGAGGCAGGTGACGAGCACGATGGCTTGTTATCGTGTGAGAGTGAGGTTGTAGGCGTCAGTGCTGACTGTAGAGCTTGTTCGACAAGTTGAGCGCAATGGATTTTCATGGGCGGCAAGGCGCCAAGGGGTGCGGAGAGTTCCTCGCCGGAGAGCGAGAGAGCTTCTTCAGCAGTTTTTCCGCGAATGAGTTCTGTAGCCACGCTGGCAACGGCGATCGCGGTCTGGCATCCAAAACTTTGGAAGGTGGCGCGATCAATGACGCGACGGCCATCTTTTTCGTCTTTGAATTTGATCCAAAGACGAAGCATGTCGCCGCAGTTGGTGCTTCCAACAGTTCCTATCGCATCGGCAGAGTCCATCTCTCCCATATTCCGTGGTGATGTGGCAGCTTGTTCTATTTTTTCTGTGAGGGAATTATTCATGAGCTGTCTCCTTTTCAACGGTGTAACGAGGGAGCGATCGATCAGCTTTTTCTGCATACGCATCGATGCCGCCGCGCAAGGCTTTAACAGTGTTGAAGCCATGACCTGAAAAATAAGCAGCAGCATCGAGGGAGCGTTCTCCTTGATGATCGATGAGGACTAATAATTCTTCTTTGGGCCAACTTGCCATTGCATGATGCATTAATTCTTGAGTGAGGAGTTGGCTCGTCGGAATCTGAACGGCTTCAAATTCTTCTCGCGTGCGCAGGTCCAAGAGGCGAGCGCTCGGAGTGCTTGTGTCGTAAAGTTTTTCGCGCAGTGTCAATGGATCAATCAACATTTGTTCATCTTCTTGATGGCTTTCTTCAATCTCAGTCAAGACGCGATCAGCTTCTAGAGCGCCGCTGCGGCTACAAAGCTGAGCTAGTGTTTCTTCTAAATCAAAGCTGCAGCTGCTGCACCCGCCAAGATGATAACGACGAAAGAGCGTACGACGAGCTCCTGGATAATGGGAGAGGAGATCACGCATGGAGCTTTGAGGAGAGATTTTTAGGGAGGTGTGTTGCATGCTAGATTAGGTAAACTTTTCTCAAACTTAACAAGGGGGATATTGCAATGCAATGAGAAGTGTGTTACTGATAGCAGATGAAATTTTTGACCACCTTAGCACGAGATGAAGATGGAGCGTGGATTGCTGAATGCCCTTCTATTCCTGGATGTGTTAGCCAAGGAAATGATCGCAAGGAAGCATTAAAAAATATTTGTGAAGCTATTGAATTGTGCTTGGAGGTTCGTTCTGAATGGGGCATACCCTTGACCGTAGAGACACAACAAGTAGAAGTTTTTGCTTAATGAGCTTTCTTCCGAACCTTAGTGGACATCAACTTGTCAAACTTTTTGCTAAAGATGGATGGTGTTTCGTGAGGCAGCGCGGTAGCCATATGATCTTAGTCAAAGAAGGAAGTTTCTCGACTCTATCAATTCCCGATCATAAGGAAATAGCCAAGGGAACATTGCGCAGTCTAATTAGAGCTAGCGGTTTGACTGTTGAAGAGTTTTTAGATCTTATATGATTTTTGTTTTATGTCTTCTAATCAACCACACCGCAAGCACCCTAAAGCTCTTTATGAAGGGCGATGGATTTTTATCATTTTAGGTTTTCTTTGGCTCTCTGCCTTGATCTTTCTGCCACTGCTAGCCCTTCCATTCGGGGCATTGATTATTTTTAGCGCTTATTTTTTTCGTGATCCTGAAAGAAATATTCCTGCGGATCCTGCGATCATTGTTTCACCTGCGGATGGAACCGTAACCGCGATCGATGAAGTGGAGGGAGTCGAAGGCGATCCTTATCTCACGATGCGCTTGAAACGAATTTCTATTTTCCTTTCTGTTTTTGATGTGCATGTCAATCGTGCGCCAATTGCAGGAGAGTTAGTTCATAGCGAACCTCGTGGTGGGCTTTATCTCGATGCTCGCAAGCCAGAATCATCGCTCCTCAATGAAAGTCGACTTTGGATTATCCAAGGAGAACATGCGTTAGTTGGTGTTAAACAAATCACAGGAGCTATCGCGAGACGCATTGTCCCTTGGGCGCACGTGGGAGACAAGTTGAAGAAAGGTGAGCGCTTTGGAATGATTCGCTTTGGGTCACGGACGGAGCTTTATGTTCCGATGGAGACCACCATTTTAGTGCAAGTTGGCGATAAAGTTCACGGAGGTTCCAGTCAAGTTGCTCGTTGGAATTAAATGTGCTATAAAATTAAGATCTTTTTTTTCAATGAACGATCAAGAACCAAAAATATATCTCCTTCCCAATTTAATGACCGCGGGAAATCTTTTCTGTGGTTTTGCAGCGGTGCTCAAAATTATTGAAGCCTCGGTGTTGGATGCGACTGGAAAGTCGACGATCATGAATTATCACATGGCTCTGGCTTTTATTTTAGGAGCGTGTGTTTTTGATTTGCTCGATGGACGATTGGCGCGTTTGGGAGGACATGAAAGTCCTTTTGGAAGAGAATTTGATTCTTTGGCTGATGTTGTTTCTTTTGGCTTAGCACCTGCGTTGCTGGTCCATCAAATCGTTTTGCAAGATTTTCATCGTACCGGTTGGGTCATTGCTTTTATCTATCTTCTTTGTGGGGCGCTGCGGTTGGCTCGCTTTAATTGTTTATCCATAGAACAACCTCATTCTTCTTCGGAGTTTGTCGGTTTTCCGATTCCTGCTGCTGCTGGAGTGATTGCATCGCTAACGCTCCTCATGTTGTGGCTGAATGAAGGAGAGAGAACCATTGGGTTATGGAAGTTTGTGCTTCCGCCGATATTGCTTTTTCTGTCGTTCATGATGTTTAGTCATGTGAAGTATCCCAGCTTTAAGGGCCTGGGATGGCGTTCTCAGCGTTCTATCCCTCGCTTTTTAATTATTATTTTGGTGTTGATTTTTGCAGCGATTAACTATGAATGGATGCCTGCACTCCTTTTTGTATCCTTCTTGCTTTACGGATTTATAAGACCTTTTCTTTCCAAGCCGTTGAGGGATGAAATTGAAGAGGAGCTGCCACCAGAACATTCGGATCTTATTTCATGATTAATTGTTCTCTTGGCCGTCCTTTTTCTGGAGATTATCAGCAGGAGTTGACGGCTCATCAAGCGGAGGGCTCCGCTTCGCCCACTTCAATTACCCATGATCATCAGCTGGCTTCAGCAGAGTTAGCAGTGAATCAAGCTGGAGCTGTTTTTATTAAGGCGCCGCAAAAGTTTTTTGGAAAATTTCTCGAGGTTAATGTGGCGAAAAGAACAACAGAAGAAAAAGAAGCTAATCAAGCTGTGAGACAGAAATTTCATGAAACGCTGGATGATTTTTGTGGGCCTGTTCTTACTGAATATCTTTATCCAACAGAAACGCACGAGCAAGCTTTGAAAGAAGGGGCGCCATTAACTCCTCAACAAGCCCAGAAGATTGTCAAAAAAGGAGAGGAGATGATGGATGCTCTTGCCTAATATTGTGAGCACCATCTTGATGATGATTCTGGAACGAGTCCATCACAAGCAGATCAGCTTGATCAAGCAATGATAAAGTATGCTAACAAACAAGAGGCTGCTGCATCAGAGCAAAGTGGGATCATGGATCTCCTTCCTCATGCAGCCAAGGTTGTCGGGGGAGGAGCAATGGTTACATTTGCTGTTGCAACAAAGGGGCATCTTAGTCCTGCTGATATCTTTTTTTTGCTAGATTTGTTGAGTGGCCCTTTCAACCGCGAAGTGCAACACGTGAAAAAAAATAGAAAGGCTACATGATGATGGTAATCTTTAAGGTGTCAAAACCAAGGAGATTATCATGGCCAGAGGCTATCATCATGTAACCAGAGACAAACGATCTC
>JAPLTJ010000142.1 GCA_026398175.1 Verrucomicrobiia bacterium
ATGAACGATCTGCGCAATCGTGGAGTTAAAGATATCCTCATCGCTGTTGTCGACGGGCTTAACGGCTTTCCAGAAGCTATTACAAGTGTCTTTCCAGAGACGACAGTACAAACATGTATCGTACATTTGATCAGGAATAATTTAGCATTTTGCAATTGGAAAGAACGTAAGACAGTAGCGCAAGAGCTCAAGAAGATTTACCAATCGGCAACAGTTGAGGCTGCAGAGGCACGACTCACCGAGTTCGAAGAAAGTAGTTGGGGCAAGAGATTTCCAATGATCGGTAAAAGTTGGAGAAAGCATTGGGAGGAAATAATTCCATTTTTTTCCTACTCGCCAGGGATCAGGAAAATTATGTATACAACTAATGCAATCGAGAGTTTGAACATGCAACTCAGAAAGGTATTGAAAACTAGAGGTCACTTTCCAAATGATGAAGCGGCAGTGAAACTGATGTATCTGGCCTTACGAAGGATTACTAAAAAATGGCTCAAACCCCCAATGCACTGGTCAGAAGCGGCCCTTCAATTCGCCATCCACTAAAAAATGGCTCAAACCCCCAATGCACTGGTCAGAAGCGGCCCTTCAATTCGCCATCCAGTTTGGAGAAAGATTTAAAAAATAATCAGCTAGTAGTAAAAAAATCACCCGAAGAAATCGACCCTAAACACAAAACTTCTGACGTGCGCCAAGATGCGCGTATTAATATTCGCTTACCAAAACATGATCTAACAAAAATCAAACAGCGAGCAGCACATGAAGGGCTCCCCTATCAAACTTTGATAGCAAGCCTTCTTCACAAATATGCCAAAGGTCATTTAGCGTAATTCTTATTTTTTATTTTATGATCACCATTGCTACACTTGCTCCTATTCCGATAACGTTTTCTTCTCTCTTCATTGATACAGCTGTTGTCCTCTTCTATTTCATCTTAATTGTTGGAATAGGTCTCTATGCGGGACGCAACAACAAAACACTTCATGACTTTGCTCTAGGCGGTCGTAGCGTCCCTTGGTGGGCTGTTCTGGCCTCGATCATTGCCGCCGAAACGAGTGCCGCCACTTTTCTCGGCTCTCCCGCAGAAGGATACAAAACGCGTTCCTTTTTCTATGCCCAGCTAGCGATTGGAACAGTCCTAGCTCGGATCATTATCGCCTACACTTTTTTAGCTCCTTACTATCGATATAATGTTAAAAGCATCTACGAATTTTTGACCGTTCGTTTTGGACCAGCCACCAAAAATACCGCGAGCGCTATCTTTCTTTTTACGCGGGTCCTTGGCATTGGCGTCCGTCTTTATTTGGGAGGATTGATCCTCGTGGTTATTTGGAAATATCTCTGCCCTCACTCTCTTTTTACGTTGGCTCATTATTTTTGGGGAATCCTCGTCGTCACGTTCATCACGACTATTTACACCATGGTCGGCGGCATCAAAGCGGTTGTTTGGACTGACTTGATCCAAGCTTGCTTAATGATCGGTTCTATTTTTTTCACACTCTGGTTACTCCTTCATCAATTGGGAGGCATCGGTGCCGTCAAAGAAACTTTTGGAAGTTGGAACAATCTCCATTGGATCCAAACAGGATGGGATTCGTCACTTCCTTTTGGAACTGCTTTTTCTAAAATGATTGCTGAGCCCTATACTCTCTGGGCAGCCTTCATCGGATCAACTTTTCTGACCATGGCCACTCATGGCACTGATCAAGACATGGTGCAACGACTCCTCACTGCACCCAATCTTAAAAAATCACGGTTTTCACTCATTCTTAGCGGCTTCGCCGACATCCCGATTGCTCTGGCTTTCCTGAGTGTTGGAATTTTACTTTATGTCTATTACAGCCACTGCGGTCATGCACCAGAAATTCCTGACAATGAAATTTTCGCCAGCTTTATCGTCAACAATATCCCTGTTGGACTGCGCGGCCTGATTATTGCTGGTGTTTTAGCAACCATGATGGGATCAACTTCCTCGGCCCTCAATGCACTAGCTACAAGTTTCACAACCGATTTTTATCTTCCCTACATTAATCCGAGCGCCGACGATCGCACCACTGTACGAGCCGCTCGCCGAGCAACATTTATCTTTGGCATTCTCATGGTCGGAGTCGGAACAATTGCTGCTTATTCGGTCCTCCTCAACCCTCGCCTCACCATCATTCCTATTGCTATCGGCATCTTAGGCTATACCTATGGAGGACTCTTAGGAATTTTCTTGCTTGGAATGCTCACCAAAAATCGTGGTCGTGATAACACCAATGTGATTGCGATGTTCCTAGGAATGATTAGCGTTCTCTTCCTTGGAAAAATAGAACTCCCAGGGCTCATCAATTTTGGCCATTTTATGCCAGCATGGTGGCCTGAAGTTTCCTGGCCTTGGTATGTTTTTATTGGCAGCATGGTGACCTTCTTCAGTGCAGTGTTATTTCCAACGCCCCCTGAAAAAGTCAGGAGCCTCCAATTAACGGGCCAACAGTAAGGCTCAGCGGACAAGTGTCGCCTGGAGTGTGATGAAACACTGCGGCGACTCATATTCCCACGACCTGCAACCTGATTCAAAGGTCAAGCCTTTTGAGCTTTTTAATAAAAAAATATTCTCTCTTTTTTGGGCTTTTTTCTTGAGCCCAAAAAATCTTCTTTTAAATTGGCAGGGCCATCTGGAGGCCTGTTTGTTTCCTTCTTTTTAATTTCCAGAAAATTCTCTTTATTTCCATTTTCCTATGCATCTAAGTAATGAACAAATTTGGGATCAGCTTTCACAGCGTATTCGTCAGCGCATTAGCCCTGATGGCTACCGACGCTGGTTCAGTGATGTTCATATTAGTGATGCTACGACTGATTCCATCACCCTAAGTGTTCCCAACCCAATCCATCAATTTTTTATTGAGAGCAATTATTCTGTCCTGCTCTCCTCTTCCCTTGAAGAGATTCATGGTTCCTTTCGAACACTTCATTTTATCCCTCGGGAACTTCAAGAACACGAAACAGAAATTCTCCCAGCCCTCCGAACAACATCTCCTGGCTCTTCTAAAAAACCATCTCTTCCCACCGGCTTAAATCCCTCTTACACTTTTGAGAACTTTATTGTTGGCTCCAATAATCAGTTCGCTCACGCAGCATCTGTAGCAGTTGCTCAAGCTCCAGCCCGCACTTATAATCCGCTCTTTATTTATGGTGAGAGCGGACTAGGAAAAACACATTTATTGCAAGCCATTGGTCATCGCATGCTCGCCAATAAAAAAGGAGCCAAGGTTGTCTATCTTCGCAGCGAACAGTTCATCAATGAATTCATTGATGCCATTCAACACGGAACCCTTTTCCAATTTAGAAAACGTTACCGCCAAGCTGACATCTTAATGATTGATGACATCCAATTCTTTGCCGGCAAAGAACGCTCTCAAGAAGAATTCTTCCATACATTCGGGGCCCTCCATGATGGGCACAAGCAGATTGTTTTGACAAGCGACCGCCCTCCCAGTGAAATTGAAAAACTCGAAAAACGTCTTGTTTCTCGCTTCGAATGGGGAATGACCGCCGAAATACAACCCCCCGATATGGAAACTCGGATTGCAATTCTGCAAGGTAAAGCAGAACAACTCCAAATCAATATTGAACCATGGGTTTTAGAATCTATTGCAGAAAATATTCAGTCTGACATTCGGCGTCTCGAAGGTGCCTTGATGCGTGTTGCTGCTTATAAATCATTAAGTGGAAAACCGCTCTGCAAAGAATCGATGGATCATCTTTTGCGCGATGTTTTCCAGCAACAAACTCGGAAAAATATCACTGTTGATCAGATCCAAAAACGAGTCGCTGAACATTTTGATATTCGCCTTGCTGATATGTCGAGCAAACGTCGCCAAAATAGCGTCGCTTATCCTCGGCAAGTAGCTATGTATTTATCTCGTGAATTAACTTCCTCCACCCTCAAAGAAATCGGCGAGTCCTTTGGCGGCAAAGATCATGGAACAGTCATTCATGCTTATAAGTTAATTAAAAATAGAATGGAAAATGATGCCCCATTACGGCATTTGATACGCCATTTTGATAAACAGCTGACAAAATGAGGCCTCTTGTAAAAAATAGAAATCACTAATAGAAATAAATAATTTCCATTTGTTCTGCAGGCCTACTTCGGTTGAAACGTTGAGGGAACAGCAACACTAGATTTCTTCAACGCTTCAACATTTCAACTCTTCGCAGCAATAAAAATCTTCTCATTTCAAATAAAGCCGCTGTTATAGACAGCAATAACAAGCTACTCCTTCATGAAATTCATCGTCACCAAGCAAGCCCTCTTAGACGGATTACAACGAATCCAGAACATTATTAATAATCGTGTTACTCTTCCTATCCTTTCCAATGTCCTATTAGAAGTTTCCGGAGAAACTCTTTGCCTGACAGCTACAGACCTCGAAGTCAGCATTCGAACTCATATTCCTGTTGCCATGGTAGAAAAGCCAGGAACAACAACGTTGCCTGCGCGTCGCCTGCTCTCGATCATCCGGGAGCTTCCTGCTGAGGAAATTTCATTTGAAACAGACGCCCGTAACATCACTTCTATTCGCAGTGGCCCTAGTTTTTTCAAAGTCTTTGGATTAGCTAAAGATGAGTATCCAGCCTTTCCCTCATTGGAAGAGAAACGTAGCTTTACCATGACTCAGCATGATCTCAAAGAAGCTCTTCACAAAACCTCCTATGCCATCTCATTGGATGAGTCACGTTATGTCCTCAATGGAGTTCTATTTTCCTTCAAAGAAGGTGCCCTCACTTTAGTTGCTACGGATGGTCGTCGTCTTGCTCTTGCAGACACCGAGCTGGGAGAAATTAAATATCCCAGCGATCATGACTGTGATTTTATTGTTCCTACCAAAGCCATCAATGAACTTCAACGCCTCCTTGATGATGAAAAAGAGGTGCGCCTGAATGTTGGAGACAATCGCCTCTCTTTTGATTTGGGAACCTCCGTGTTGGCCACAAAATTAATAGATGGAAAATATCCCAATTATCGCCAAGTCATTCCTGCTGAAACGACCGAGCGTATCGTTCTAGAGCGCGAAAATTTCTTTCAATCTGTACGACGCGTTGCTCTCCTTAGCAACGATAAGAGCGGTTCCATCTGCCTGAACTTTTCAGAAAATAATCTCAATATTACTTCCAATACTCCCGAGGTTGGAGAAGCCAAAGAATCATTAGCCATCGCCTACAAAGGAGCCAATCTTTCGATTTCTTTTAATCCTGACTTCCTCATGGACCCTCTCAAAAACCTCAATGATGACACCGTTATTCTTGAGCTCATTGATGAAATGAGCCCTGGCGTTTTCAAGATCAATTCGGCACAGCGGTTTCTCTATGTGTTGATGCCGATTCGCGTTTCGATCTAAAAAAGAATTCACAGAATACGTGCGGCGTGGCAGCCGCCGGATAGACTTCCGAAGGCAGCCCCACAGGGGCGAGCTGAGCGGGAGCGAGCGAGTCTCAATGGAAGGGATAAAGGAAAAACTGCTGAGGTAAAAAGAAATCGGGTTTCAAATTCGCTGAGGCCGATGAAATACAAGGAACCTCGGAGCGCAGACGCTGAGCGTATATTAATACGTGAAGCGACGAGCACCGGAGTGACGCTGTAGTTCGCCGCCTCAGTAGAATTTCAAATCCGATTTAAAAAACTCCTCTGCAGTTTTGGTCGTCGCTGCAGCCACTTCTTCTAAGGTGAGGCCTCGAAGCTGCGCTATTTTTTCCGCAACGAGGCGCGTGTGCCACGGTTCTGCTCGCTGGCCACGATAGGGATCGGGAGCCAAGTAAGGACAATCTGTTTCTACCATGTAGGCATCTGCAGAAACTGCAGCAACCGTCGCGCGTACAAGTGACGCATTTTTAAACGTCGCAATTCCAGTAAAAGAAATAAGATGTCCTAAAGCAGTCACCTCCTCTGCCTGAGTGGGAGTTCCACCAAAGCAATGAAAGACAGCGCGAAGTTTTTTAGTGCAAGGTCTCAATATCCTCAATGTCTCGTCCCACGCAGCAGTTGAACCAGCAACATCACGCTGATGAATGATGACGTTGAGCCCAAGTTCCAGTGCAAGATCTAGCTGCTGTTGAAAAACAATGCTTTGATTTTTTTTCCAAGAAGCAATTTCCTCAACGGATGCTTTTTCTTTCGGAGGATGAAAATAGTCGATACCAATTTCGCCTATGGCCACAACCTTGGGGTGCTTTGCTAATTTCCGAAGCTCCGAAATGAAATCACCTTTTTCATCATCAATTTCTGTTGGATGAACACCAATAGCCGCAAAGACCGATGGAAAGCGCTCAGCCAGCGCTAAGACAGATCGACTGCTTTCTAGGCCGGTTCCAATAGAAATGATCCGCGTCACACCAGCTTCCTGAGCGCGCTGAATCACAGCAGGAAGATCATCTGCAAATTTGGGATGATCGAGATGAGCGTGGGTTTCGACGAGTTTCATTTTAGAATTATTTCCAAAAATAATAGTTTGAACTCAATTGTGATCGAACAAACCGATGAAGCTGTTCTATCCCTTCTGGTGAAAGTTTTTTCTCTGCCGATTCCAAGATGTGAAGTCGAGCGCCCTGTTTAAAAGCCAACAGATCTCCATTGATGATTCCAAAAGGAACTCTGGAAAAATAAAAATCTATTTGAGGATCATGCAATGCAGTCAAAGCTCCTTGCAGTCGAAAGTTCACAAAAAAAGGGAGTGCATTCACATTCATTTGTAATTTCAAAGAATCCAGAAGAACAATAAGCGCTCCGGCAAGCAGCACCCTCGCTTTTTTTCGTTGCTCAACAATCGCATCAAAAACCGCCAGGCAAGGCAGACTTACCAAAGGTAGCATAACGAGCAAGTATCTTGGTCCGTAGCCCCATCCTCCGCACCAAGTCAACAGCTTGGCATTGACGAGAAGGATGATCAATCCGATAGAAAAGAAGAGAGTAGTCTCTAAACGAAATTTTTTGAAAAAAGTGCGATATCCAAAAAAGGCAAAGACCAGCAAAGGAAAATAAATGAAGATGCTGTATTGAGGATCAAAGAAAAAATGCGACAGACCAGAAAAAAGATGCCCGGAAAAAACTGGCTGACCGCGTTCTTGCCATTGTCCGTAGCCACTTTCAAAGAGAGAGCCAAATTTGTAATTGTTCACACCAAGAATTATTCCCATCGCCAAAGCCACAGGAAGACCGAAGGAGCAGAACGATGGCAACAAAGACCACAACGAGCGCCAGGAAAAAAGAGGCTCTTGATCCTGGCGCTTTTGGTAATGCACTAAAATGAAAAAGAGTCCTACGACAGGAAGCAAGATGACGTAAACAACTTTGGTTAGGATCAAGAGCGAGAAAAAGAGACCCGCCAGAGCCTCATGCTGTCTCGTTTTCAAGCCATCACAACTTCGTACAAGATGATAATAAAACCCCAACATGAAAAGCACCTGATAGATCTCGGAATTTTGCCCTCTCAAATAATTCCACCAGTAAGTCGTGTAGAAGGCAGCTACAACATAGGCCCTTTCAACCGCGAAGTGCAACACGTGAAAAAAAATAGAAAGGCTACATGATGATGGTAATCTTTAAGGTGTCAAAACCAAGGAGATTATCATGGCCAGAGGCTATCATCATGTAACCAGAGACAAACGATCTC
>JAPLTJ010000080.1 GCA_026398175.1 Verrucomicrobiia bacterium
AACAAAAGGACGCGGTAAACTTGGTCCGCAAAAACCAACTGTACCAATCAAAGACATCCTGTTATATCCTTTGACTCGTAACTTTAGAAAAATCCTGAATGCGGAAAAACAGTCAGCCACGTGTTAGCCGAATGTTTACGAAATAAGCGATAAAAAAATATTTTTCATGAATAGCGTTGCAATGCTCTTGAACTGCGCTAGGGTCGCAGGCCCTCCAAAAAAGGGCTAGCACGAATAGTTCATACAACTTCGGCGCAGTATGATGGCGTATGAATGATGCAAAAACTTTTTTTTTTTTGAAAACAGACCATTTCCTTTTAATTATTACTCTCAGTCTCTCCGCAACAAACATCTTTGCAATGAATCCATCTTTCCCCGGACCAAGTAGGGGGGAAGTAAATAGTGATGCAAGAACAGAAAATCAACGAGCAATCGAACAACGTAGTGTTGCTCGTGAAGAAGAGATTTCTAATGACTCTTCTTCAACGGAACAACGAGGAGCAATAGCTGCTATTACAGAAGTGCTAGCAGTAATCTCAGTAGAAGAATCTGCTGATCGCATCGGCATTACTCCAGCAACACTAAACATGCTAAAAATCAAGCTAGCTATGGAGAGTCGGCCGTTGCGAGTTGCTATTGTTAATCAGGATAATCAAGCTCAAATAATTGCTCCTGAAAATATTTCAAATTTGATTTCTACAGTAAATGAGGCTGAGGTTGGCATGGTAATGGTACATCCAGAAAGTGAGATCGTTGAAAATAATGATATCAAGGCAATCGCCATGAGTGATTATTTAGGCGTTCTGAGAAAAAAACTCAAGGAGCAACAGGGGCTTCCTCTTGCTGCAATTAATCTAGAAGATGATCAGCAATTAGAACAAGATGAAGTTGCTCTCAATCGGGTTGTGCTTGAGGATGGCATAACTCCTGAAGAATTGCGGGTGCTTCGTGCTCTAGAGAATTATGCCATCTCCGATTCTGTTTTCAAACAAGCATGTCGGGCTGCCGTACGTAGCAGACTTGAACGTGATAATAATACCAGCCCTCATGGGGGATACATGGCTCAATTTCAGGATAGAACAGCCATGCAAAACGCTCGAAATGCTGCTTTAGTAGCCGCGCAAGCAAGGCAAGAAAGTGAAAATGCTATCGCTGCTGTTGTTGAAAGTGAAAGAGGGTATACGCCTGTTATAGCAACACCAACAGATGGGATACCTTTCACGAATGAATTTTAGGGATTTCTGCTTGTTGCAACTCTCTCGCTCCCGCGAGGCTCGCCCCTTCGGGGCTGCCTTCGGCAGTCGATCCAGCGGCTGCCACACGCCGCATGTATGCTTTTTCCTCTCGCTGCGTTGCCCTCACTGGCGTTATGTGCGCATAGCGCTGCACTCGGTCGCCTTGCCAGAGAAAAAAGCTCCAACGCATAAATTTCCTAAAATTCATCCGCAAAAGGTATATAAGGAGACAAACTTATTCTTTTTGATCTAAAAGAAATGACGTGCAATATGCTGACGTGCCGTTAGAGTGTCAGCACATTCCATGGAGGCGATTGATTCCATTTCTTCAATGGTATGAAATTTACAATCTGCTTTGAAAAAACAACTGCTTCTTTTGTTTATTGCGATCCCTTTTTTCTTGGCACCTGCTTTTGCGATGACGCCCGTCTCTTTCTTTGAAAAACCGGACAAAAAGACATCTGCAGAATTATCCGACGAACGTCTTGCGTCTTCTCGTGAAGAAGGCTTAGGAGATAGTTCTTCAATGGAACCACGAGGAAGAAGACTCACTGCTGTAGAGCTCGTCGAACGTGATTCTGTTGGCCGCAATGAAGATATTAACATGGATGAACATGAGCTTGCAGTGATAGATGATAACGTGCGCCGCAACAGTGAAGAACACTTTTCTATCATTGCTAGAGCGTTACATCAGCCTCAAGAAGATTTCAGTGCGTCCGATCATTTTTCCTCAGTAGCAATGCCTGTTGTGACAATTTCTCAGCCGCACCACTTTGATGCAACTCCAGGACTCCCCATCACTGCTGTGCATTCTTCAGAATATTTAAAAAATCTTAGAAGCAGACTTTTTCCACAACACGACTCTTCTTCTGATGAACATCAGATCATGGAAACTGAAATGGCTGTTAATCGAGCCGCTCTGGCTGATGGTTTATCGCCAGAAGAATTACGTGTGTTGCGAGCTCAAGAGACTCGTGAGTTCTTCTTGCCTGCGTTCAAAGCGGTTCAAAAGCTTGTCATGAGCACCTCGTTGCATTTTTATAATCTTACTCGAGAAACGACAAAACTTCCCCCAGAAGTATGGGATAAATATTCAGAAGCAGTGCAAAGACAAAAAGAAATTTTTGAATCGTGCCAGGAAGCAGAACAAGAATTAGAAGCTGCTCTTGATGCCTGGAAGGTAAAAGGAGGAGTCTCCGTTGTCGCAACGGAAATCAGAGATGAAGAGGATTCTTCGCGGTAAACCTAAAATTCAGCCTCAATTGACAACGCTTTTTTCCTGTAGCCTATAACCTGTAGCCTGTAGCCTAATCGAATGAGCCGCATTCTTGTTCTTTGCTACGAATATCCACCGATTGGTGGTGGAGGAGGGCGTGCAGCAGCTCAGGTTGCTGCAGCCTTGGTTGAACGAGATCATCAAGTGCGTGTTGTGACGGCAGGCATGCCTCACCTTCCTCGATATGAGGTGCTGAATGGAGTTGAGGTGATTAGAGTGCGTGCTCGGCGCCGTCGAGAAGATACCTGCACTGTTTTGGAAATGTTGCTTTGGGTGATGGGGGCTTCTCCTGTGGCCTTGCTTCAAGCGTGGCGCTGGCGTCCTGAAGTTATTCATGCGCACTTTGCCGTGCCAACCGGAGCTGTTGCGTGGCTGGTTCATCAGCTCACTCGTATTCCTTACGTGCTGACGGCCCATCTTGGAGATGTTCCTGGAGGTGTTCCTGAACAGACCGAACAACTTTTTAAAAAAATTAAATGGCTGACGATTCCTATTTGGAAAGGAGCAGCGCAAGTGACGGCTGTGAGTAGTTTTGTGGCTGAGCTAGTTCAGAAGGCTTATGGGATTAAAGCTCGCGTGATTCTCAATGGAGTCCGATTGCCCAAGCAGCAACCAAAGAAGCAAAATGAAGTTCCAATCCTTTTGCTCGTGGGACGTTTAAGTGTTCAAAAAAATCCGCTGCTTGCTATTCAAGCTCTAGGCTTGTTGCGCGAGAACCTGCCTTCAAAGTCTACTGAGGCTGCTAATAACAGCGTCGTGCCAGTGCTCGCGCCATCGAGTATCCACTATACACTCAGTCGCTGTGCGCCGTCGGCTCCTTGTTCTTCATCAGTCTCAGCGACTTTGAAGACAAGTTCTGAGCTTCCATGGGCGTTGAAAATTATTGGTGATGGGCCGCTTTCTGCAGCTGCTCACGAAGAAGTGAAAAGACTCCATCTTCAGGATCGTATCTCTTTTTTAGGATGGCTCTCGGCAGAAGAGGTGAGGCAGGTGATGGAGCGAGCCGATCTTTTATTGATGCCTTCGCTTTCGGAAGGGTTGCCGATGGTTGGTGTCGAAGCGCTAGGATATGGACTCGCGATCGTTGGAAGCCATATTGGTGGCTTGCAAGACATTCTTATTGAGGGAACAAATGGAGCTTTTTTTGAGCTAGCAGCAGGAGCTTCTGGAATGGCAAAAGCTCTGCGTCCTTTTTTAGAGAACAGGGAATTATTAAACACTGCTCAGCAGGCTTCGTGGAGTCACGCCGCTGCTTTTGAATGGAGCCATTCCGTTGACCTTTATGAAAAAATGATTTTTGAGGCAGCTAATCGATAGTTCAATTGGATTAAGCAGCATGATACGCGCCTACTCCTTGAATGTGCTCATTAGTGTACGTTAATATTTGGTTGTTTTCTTTGCTCTGTTGAGACATTGCTTGTTCTATCGCCATCTCTTGCTCCTGTTGATTCATGCGCTCTGAAAAAGCATTTGAGTTGTCTGGCTCTATTGTTGGTGGTGGTGTTGGTGTTGGTGTTGGTGTTGGTGTTGGTGTTGGTGTTGGTGTTGGTGTTGGTGTTGGTGTTGGTGTTGGTGTTGGTGTTGGTGTTGGTGTTGGTGTTGGTGTTGGTGTTGGTGTTGGGTTGGTGTTGGTGAAGATTCAGTCGGTGTTATCGTCGAGAAAGAAGAATTAGAGGGGACTGATGGTTCAAGAGTCAGCAATTGGTTAGAGCTATTAGGACCAGGAGATGAGGGGCCTTCTTCATTACTTGAAAAAGAAAGTGGGCTAGCAGGATCTGCTAACATGGAAATATCAGGATTATTGCCGGTAGGGCTAACAGAGCTCATAAGAAAGATGGGTTAATGGTTTTCACGAAGCGGTTTTTATGGACGAATAAAAACTTGGATAATTCCTTTGGAATAATCAAGCATGTAATGTGATTTGATATAGGCATAGGTCGGTGCTGCCCAGTTGCTAAACCGTGAATGTTCGGTGCCATTAATGGGCCAATTAGTGATAACGATAACAGCAGGATGAAATGTTTCTATTTCCCGAATGGCAACTTCATCGAAATTTCGTGGCGCTGTGACATCGTCGCAATAAAGGTCACAACGATAAGAAGGGCGATTGGTCATAAAATTGATTTCCGGGTTGTACGGAAAACAGACAACGTATTCTCCCTGCTGCGAATGCTGGAGGACGCTTTGATAAATAGCGGAAGTCTCTTCCCACTCATGTGGTTTTAACTTCACATGAACTCTATTTTCACCAAAAAACTCTTTGGTTCTCCCTTCGCTGATAGCAATGCCACCGGTTGATTGAGATTGGCATCCATTGATGAAGTAAAGGGAGAGGGTTGCAATACCTATCAGCAACAATAGAGAGAGAAGTATTTTTAGAAAATTTTTTGAAACCGGCCAAGCCTCTAAAGCAAAGACGATGGCCATAAGAATCGTCACGCTCATGGGGACCATAAACTCGCTCAGATGAACCATGTCGGGGCGCCAGAAAAAATATTGAGGAAAGAGAGTCAGCGAGCATCCAAGAGAAGTGAGGAGTACAAAGGCTCGATGGCGAGAGTTAGCCCGACTTGTTTTTTTGAAAAAAAATCCGGTGGCCATCAAAATGAGAAGCAGCCAAGTGATGATGGGAAGGTAGAGATTGAGAGCTGTTATTTTTTCACGAATATTAGATGAAGAGAGAGAGGCGCGTAGAAGTGTTGTTTTTGCACTGCTAGATGACGGCGATGTAGGGGATGAAGGAGTGCATTGTGTGAAAGTATGTTTTACTGTTGGGCTCAATGATGGAGATGCTGAATAAATTTTTTTCAAACCCCTCATTGCTTGAGTCGTGATCATTTGAGGCCACTGCTGATATTGCGCCGCAAAGCGAGGAGCAAAGCCACGATGAAGAGCATAGCAATAGACAGGAGTATGAAGTGCAAAAAACCCTAAAACTCCCAGCGAGAGCGCTGCTGTGGAAAGCAATAAGCGACGGGTTACAGGAGTTATTGGCTTGGAGCCGATCCAAGGAAAGAAAATGGCGAGACCAAAAAATATCAGGCTTAAGAAAACCCCGAGATCAATCCGAATTAAAAAGGTGAGGCCGAGAGAGAGTCCTGCGGCTCCAATCCAAAGCAATTGTTTTCGATGCGTTGGATAAGGAAATAGAAAGGCTTTTAAAAAAAGAGCCATGTTCAACATCACAAGGAACGCCATGTAATTTCGGAAGAGCTGTCCTGGCAGAATCAAGGTGAGTAGACCAGCTAGAGTGGCTGCGCCTAGACGTTTTGTTGTCAACGAAACAACATAAAACGAAAGAAGCCCGGTGAGGCTTGCCAAGAAAAAGAAAAAAATTCTTAACACCGTGTAGCTTGGGCCGAAAATTTTGAACAACGCAACAATCGGATAAAACCAAAAGAGATTATAATTCAATCTTGCTTCAACGAAGGGAATTTTTCCTTCTAGCAAGCGTAATGCAGTGACCCCTTCGACACCTCCTTCTCCTGACGGATAGAGGCTGCAACGGTAATAGCTGCCGTAGTAACAGAGAGCGAAAAAGAGGAGTAGGGCAGGGATCCAGTACCGCTTCGCAGTAGTGGAAGCGGTGGAAGGTTGAAAATTTGAAGAGATCATCAGAATGCCATTTTTTCTTTCTCGTCAGTTTCTTTTAAACTCTTAAACTCTTCAATCCTTAAACCGAATGACTTCAATGATTCTTTTAATGACTACCTTTGCGGATGAAGTGACGGCTGCTGCGACTGTTCGAAAGCTAGTCGAAGAAAGCTTGGTAGCTTGTGGTACCATCATTCCCAAAGCAAAATCGATTTATTCTTGGCAAGGCAAGATAGAAGAAAGCAATGAGGTGGTCGTTTTTCTAAAAACCACTCAGGCCTTGCAATCAACCTGCATGAAGCGTTTGAAGGCATTGCATTCTTATGAAGTTCCCGAAATTATTGCTATTGAACCTACGGCTGTTAGCGAGTTGTACGCTGCCTGGATAGAGAATTCCCTTCTTTTAAAATAGGCTTCCATTTTGGTACTGCAATGTTACCATAATGGTATGGCGACATTAGTTATTAAATCTGTTCCCAAACAGTTGCATGAATATGTGAGAAAATCGGCGCGTGAAAATCGGCGCTCACAAAATCAAGAACTGATTATTATTTTGGAGCGAGTTTTTTTTGGCGAAAAAGTTAAAAAAACATCATTTTCTAAGTCTCTCTTTGCCCAAAGAAAACTTTTGCCTGGTTATGCTATGTTAGAGAAAAAAGGAGCCTTGGTTCCAAGAAAAGGCGACAAAGATATCACCGATTTAATTACTGAAGACCGTTTTTAAATTATGGTTTTTGACACAAGCTATCTAGTGAGGCTCTATCTTCAGGATGTAGGATATGAAAAAGTTCGTGACCTAGCTGAGTCAACTCATGCAATCGCTATAGCGTGGCATGGTCACGCTGAGATTATAGCTGCTTTTCACCGTATTTATCGTGAAGGTCGTGTGAATAAAAAAGCATATTCAGATTTGGTAGATCAATTTTTAGCTGACACATCAAATTCTTTATATCAATGGTTAGAATTTAATGAAAACGTACGTGTAAGATTTGTTTCTTATTTTAGAACTGCGCCGGCAACACTTTTTCTTCGTGCGGCAGATGCTCTGCATTTAGCTTCTGCTGCCGAGTATGGATATAAAGAAATATATTCTCACGACAAGCACCTTTTAAAAGCAGCTCCATTTTTTGGATTATCTGGAAAAAATGTAATTTAATTTTTTATGACTCCTGAAACACTTTCCATCACGCCGGATGCTCCCAATGCTTTTTTAGATGTATCATTAAGGCCTCCTTTGTTTGAAGAATTTACGGGGCAAGTACGCACGTTAGAACGACTGCAGTTGCTGGTAGAAGCAGCAACACAGCGTGGTGAGCAATTGCAACACATCTTGCTCAGTGGTCCTCCTGGACTTGGTAAAACAACACTCGCTCATATTTTAGGACATGCAATGGGAGGCGAGGTGAAAACGACGAGTGGTCCTGCTATTGAAAGAGCAGGAGATCTCGCGGGTTTGCTTACAACGATGCCGCAACGAGGCATTTTGTTTATTGATGAGATTCATCGCTTGCAGCCAGTCATTGAAGAATATCTCTATCCTGCCATGGAAGACTTTTGTGTTGACATTATGATTGACCAAGGACCCAATGCTCGGAGTGTGCGTCTGAATCTAGCTCGTTTTACGCTGATTGGAGCAACAACACGAGCTGGGATGATCAGCTCGCCGCTTCGTTCTCGCTTCGGAATGAATTGTCGTCTCGATTATTATCAATCAGAAGAGTTGCAAAAAATTGTTCAACGAACGGCAAAATTACTTGGCGTCACGATTGATGAAGAAGGAAGTTTAGAAATAGCACGGCGATCACGAGGGACGCCGCGAATTGCTAATAATCTTTTGCGATGGGTGCGCGATTACGCGCAAGTGAGAACGAAGGGATTGGTTAATAAAGAATCGGCATCAAATGCCCTTACCATGCTTGAAATTGATGAAGAAGGGTTTGATGAAATGGACAAACGTATTTTAGAAGGAATTGTTTATAAATTCGGAGGAGGACCTGTTGGTCTCCATTCACTAGCTGTTGCTGTTGGCGAAGAGCCTGGAACATTGGAAGAAGTGCATGAACCTTATTTAATCATGCAAGGATACCTTCAACGAACTCCGCAAGGACGTATTGCTACGCCGAAGGTTTATCAGAAATTGGGATTGCCGATGCCGAAGAAATGAATCATCTCGCCAACAGCTCCTCTCCTTATCTTCTCCAGCACGCCTCCAATCCCGTTGATTGGTATCCTTGGGGTGAAGAAGCATTTCAGCGAGCCCGTATTGAGGAGAAGCCCATTTTTCTTTCGATTGGATATTCTACGTGCCACTGGTGCCATGTGATGGCCCATGAGTCCTTTGAAGATGAAAAAATTGCTGCACTATTGAATCAATATTTTATTTGTATTAAAGTAGATCGTGAAGAGCGTCCCGATGTCGATCGTCTCTACATGACTTATGTCCAAGCCTTGACGGGAAGCGGCGGTTGGCCGATGAGTGTTTGGTTAACGCCGGAGCTGAAACCCTTTTTTGGTGGAACGTATTTTCCACCCGAAGATCGTTATAGTCGTGTCGGTTTTCCTTCCGTGCTGCTTCAATTAAGTCAACTCTGGCGAGAAAATCGCGGACGTCTTCAGCAAGAAGCAGAGCGAGCGATCAAGGCACTTCAACATCTTGCGGAGCGAGGCCAAGAGCATCTCGTTATGAAAAAAGGAGAAATTCTTCATGACGCTTACGAGGCATGGGCCCAGAGCTTTGATGCAACGTGGGGAGGTTTTGGAAGTGCGCCTAAATTTCCAAGGCCATCGATTTTGCTTTTTTTGCTACGCTATGCGACGACAGCCTCCGTAGCGGAAGCAGAACGAGCTCGAGCCATGGTCTCATTGACCTTGCAAAAAATGGCTTCCGGCGGTTTGCAAGATCATCTTGGGGGAGGATTTCATCGCTATTCCGTCGATCGTATTTGGCAGGTGCCTCATTTTGAAAAAATGCTTTATGATCAGGCTCAGCTAGTCATGCCTTATTTAGAGGCTGCTGAGGTCACAGGAGAAAAAGCATTTCTTCAAGTGGCACGCGACACCCTCGATTATGTGGCGCGTGATTTGACATCACCCGAGGGTGGTTTGTATGCGGCAGAAGATGCCGACAGCGTCGACTGTTCTGGGAAAAAACAAGAAGGAGCTTTTTATGTTTGGGCGTTGTCTGAGTTGAAGCAACTTCTCTCGTCGGAAGAGTTAGCTTTCATCAGCGATCATTATCATTTGAAGCCATCAGGAAATATTCCAGAAGAATACGATCCGCATGAAGAACTCGTTGGAAAAAATATTTTGATGCGATGGGAAACAGCCTGTGATGCTGATCTTGAGACGCTTGAAAAAATTAAAGAAAAACTTTTCACGGCACGATTGAAGCGCTCTCGTCCTCATCGTGATGAGAAAATTGTGACTGCTTGGAATGGTCTCATGATTTCTGCATTTGCAAAAGCAGGAGCGCAATTCAAGGATCAGCATGATCTTGAAATCGCATATCGAGCGGTCATGTTTATCAAAAAACATCTCTATGATCCAAAACAGGGAACGCTGCTCCGAAGCTGGTATCAAGGGCGTTCAACGGAACAAGGCTTTGCTGAGGATTATGCTTTTTTGATTCAAGGATTGCTTGATCTGCATGAAGCCACTGCCGACGCAGCATGCTTAACCTGGGCTGAAGAGCTACAAAAAAAGATGAATGAACTTTTCTGGGATCAAGAGCAAGGCGGCTATTTTAGTAGTGCTGCAGGAGATCCTCATCTCTTGGTGCGCATGAAGGAAGATTATGATGGTGCAGAGCCAGCAGCCAATTCGGTTGCGGCATCGAATCTATTGCGTTTTTCGCGATGCCCAACGATTCTCATTAAAAATGGTGCCGAGATGGCAGAGCAAATTTTTCAAACGGTGACGACAACACTAGCTTCCATGCCAAAGGCTGTGCCGCAGCTGCTAGTGGCGTTTTACAATTCTTTGCAGCTTTCTTCGGCAGAACGTTTTTGTAAAGATGGCTCTTGCAACGTTCGATAAAAAATGTCTTTATCGATTACGAATTGCATTCGAACTATCATTTTCTCATGAGCTTTTCTCGCTTTACCTGTCGCTGTTGGGCCTATTGTTCGATTATTATTTGTCTTGGTGTCTCTACCGCTGCAATAGCAGGTCAATCAATACCGCTCTTGCGCTCTCGTCCTATCGACTTGAAATCAAGTCTCAATCGTATTTTAGAAGTGAATGTGGAGAGCAGCGAAGAAGCACCCCGCTCTCCTGTATTACTGGAAAGTTTGGAGCGTACGGTGAATGCGTTACAACCAAGTTTGATTATGGGGTTTATTCATCTCACTGATGAAACTCCACTGTCAGCTTCTCAGACAGCGCTTTTTCTTGAAGTGCGTCAAAAAGTTCTTGCTGCTAATCCGCATTGCAAATTTGCAGTGACAATTCGTGTCAGTAACTATCTCGCGGCGTCAGAACTGCTCAATAAACTCCAAGAGGTCACAACAAAATTGGGGCCAGATATTGTTAACATGGTTGTTTCATCGAGTAGTGATGTGATTTCTCCCACAGCAGTAGCACGAGGAATCGAGTGCGCTCATGCTCATGGTCAACTCGTGAGCTACGAAGGGCCTGCCAACATGATTCCTGATGGGATAGATTGCTTTGTGATGAAGGCTTTGAATGGAGAGGTGCATCGTGATGAAATTAATAATTTTAAAATGAAACATCATCTTCCAATGATTGTTCAAATTTCTAATATCAATCGCAGCAAGGATGGTAAAGAAACGCTCCTCATGTCTCACCTTGCGGAAGAGCAGGCTCCTTTTGGATATCATCTTGCTTATCCTTTGCAACTGACGCCGTCAGGAAATTTGAGCGCCAATAAAGACACTTCTTTTTTGGTGACGCTGCGCGCTCTTCTGACCCGTTATAATTAGAACGCTACTTCACAAGAAGCTCCCCAACTTTCTTCCAATTTTGTTCAGAAAAAAGTGGAACCTTGGATTGATGAAGGCGCAATGTTCGAGAGTTTTGAAAACCACCGATGGAGATCCAGTAGTGGGCGTAATCCGTAGAGATTAATTTTTTGTTTTGAGTGTCATACTGCTTGCAGAGATCAAGGAGCTGCCATCCTTCGTTGGGCATGTATTCGATGCGGCGCCATTTTTTATCTCCGATCTCCCAACCTGCTTTGAGCATTGCTGGCGTAGAGACGATGAGCTGACCAATTAATTCGTCCTGTTCTTGATAGACTTTAACCAAGCTACCCTCGAACTCGTCGCCGGTACGCTCCCAAATACCTTGGAGTTCATTGATGTCTTTTGGATCTCTAAAAAGGCCTAACATAAGTTTGAAAATATAGCGTGTCTTTTTTAAAATAAAAACATTAGAATCGCGATATGAATCCGCAAGAGAGATTTTTTATTCTTCTCGAAGAACTCGCTCGCTTCTATCGGATCTCCGGGGCTCTTGACGAAGTGAAAAAGGAGAATGCTGCTTCTTCTGAAAATTGGAGAGCATGTCTAGAGTTTGCTCTTAGTGACGAGAGAAAGATTAAGGTTCAATTGGAAGCAGAGTTTATCAAGGAGTGGAATCTCTTGCGGATCTTGATGACATTTGAAAAACCCAATGTCGGTCCAGCTTGGACAGCGCATCGCGAGTTTTTAGAAGCTCTTCTTCTTTGTCGTATCTTTCCTGGGACTATTTTTCCAGTGGTTCCCATATTGTTGCCTAACGATGAAATGCAGTGGCAAGCGCTCTTTCCTTTGGACGCAGAAATCGAAACTTCCAAGAAGGCCATCCTTGCTGTGGTTGAAGGAGCAATCTCCTTTTACGAAGGGGCGACTGAGTTGACTCGTGATCTTGGGTTTCGAAAAGAACTCACTATTCATTTGCGCACTTTTGCTTATTCCTCTGGCTTGGCTTGGACATTAGGAGAATGGGAACGGCAGAAGCTACGACATGCTAATGCCTCTCATGCAATGGAAACTTATTCTCCTGAGGGGCACTATTACCGCTTGCTGCCAGCTACGGAGAAGGTCGCTGGTATCATTGCGATCAATTTAGGTAACATGACTGATTTTGTTGGCGTCGAAAATTTATTGCCGCACTTGCTCAAGGCCAATGCCATTACTTTTTTGAGTGATAATTACTATGTTGGGATTGATGATCGCGAAGGACTCTTGCTCACAGCGCTCCTTCCTCCTGCTGAGGAATACGAAACAAAGCTTCTCGTTACAGCTTTGTTGCAACGAGCTGTAGCTGTTCGGAAATTCTTTAACGCCGTGACTAATGAATTGGAAGCCGTTCGGATTCAAGAAAGATTTAAAAAAAGAGGCATGTCCGAAGTCGAAGAACTGATTTTAACCTGAAAAATTTAATGAGTAACAGCATTTCATCTATCAGCTCCACTCCTTCATGGGAGAATATCAAAGAGACTTCTCTCAAAAATGAAAACCTGAATGCTGATGTCAGGGTTGGTGATGGGCCTGTTCAAGTTAATGCGCCAGGAATATTAGATGAGGTTGAAATAAAGATTGGTTTGGAAAAAGAGCCTGTTTATGCAAGCAGGGAAGAGACGTTAACTAATTTAAGAGATCTATTTGGCCTCGATTTTTCACAAAAGCTGCGCACCTTAATTCAGGAAACGGGAATAAGAACGGACTCGGAAGAATACAAGACATTAGTTACTCATGCGATGCAGTCATTTGATGTCATCACCCAAAAACTCACAACGACCATCGCAACTTCTGCTGTCTCGACCAGCCAAGCGATTCAAGAAGCGCATTTGGGCTCTTTGAACTCTCTCGCATTGCTGAAACAGCAGTTTGCTCAACCGCAACAGACGCCTCAATTTTGTGTGACGAAAGAGGGACAAATCTCAGTGCTGCAACCAGCGCCTCATGCAGAAAATCTTGTTCTCTCAGGTGGTGGCGTTAAAGGGGCTGGCTATGTGGGCTGGTTTAAAGCGGCAGAGCGTGCCGGAGCTTTAAAAACAATCAAACGCCTTGCTGGGAGTTCTGCTGGAGCAATCACAGCTGCTTTAATGGCTTCGGGCATGAGTGCTGATGATTTTGAGAAAGCAAATAATCGCACCAGTTTTTGGAGGATCTTAACGGGCAATTCTAGAGATCCAGTTATTAATCAAGCGACACAATTGGAAACAAAAGGATGCCTCTCTTGTTTTAGTTTTTCAGGAACTTATGCAGTAGATCATATTAATCAAGAGATGGTGGGTTCGATTAACACATATTTTAAGAAATTTAAAAACCAAGATGCTTTGAATAGCGAAATAAATGCACGATTTACAAGCGACAGCAGTATTAGCAAAGAGGACAAAGATAAATTTAAAAAAATACTGAGCAATTTGTATCAAAAAATTGCTCCTCCACCTCCTCATTGGCTTTTTGGTTCTTGGTTTCAAAAGAAACAACAGACCTACATGGTGACGTTTCAAGACCTCGCAACATTAACCGAAATAGATCCGCGATTTAAAGAGCTCACGGTGACGGGATATGATGTCACCAAAAAACAAGAAATTTATTACAATGCCAAAGATTACCCAGGCGAAAAAATTGCCGAGGCAGTGCGTATATCGATGTCGCTTCCGCTCGTTTTTCAACCAATCTTAAATCCTGAGACAGGAGATGTTTTAGAAGATGGAGGGATTGGCTCTAATACTCCTACTGAGGTTTTTGTTCGAGACGGAGCTGGAGAAGAAGAGTTGGAACAAGCTCGAGCCAAAACATTGGTATTAGGATTTGATAATAACGGTCGCTTTTATGACATTACCAGTGAAGGTGTCATTCATAAACGAGTAGACTGGGCTTCCGCCTCATTGAGCGGTAATCCAAACTTTCAAAAACGCTCTGACTGGGATGCCCAAAAATTATATGATCCTGGTCCGAATGCTATGGATGTGGAGCATGGGACTCTTAATACAACAAGCTTCATGGCTACCAAAAGCAGCCTTGATGCGGCGCAGCGACAAGCAGAGATTCGTGCAACGGAAGCTTTTTCTCTGCGTCAAAATCAAAGTGAACTCAAAAGCATTGGTCAAGCACTGAGCGACTTGAGGAGTCATCCAAATCATCCAGCAGTAGATAGCCTCTTTGCTTCTCTCAAACATGCGATGAAGGCGATGACTAGTCCGGAACTAGAAAAAATAAAAGTTGTTTATGGCTTAACTCCTCCACAATATGATCCTGATTGTCAAAAGAAGGAAAATGAGTGTATTGTTCAAGCAGCGGAGAAGGAACTTGCCACTCGTTCTCAACTAGAACTTCCACTTTCTGTTTGAGTCAAAGATTTTTATCTTCTCGTTACATCCCATTTTTCGTAGAGGCCACTGCTCAACTCCATTAAAAATCGAGAAGGTCGTTGGAAGGCCTCGCCATAATTTGCATTCAAGCGGAGTTCCGGATAAGTCAAATAGAGTTCTTCCTTGCAGCGCGTCACGGCAACATAAAATAAACGTCGCTCTTCCTCAAGCGCCTCTTCATTTTCTAACGAGCGACCACTTGGAAACATTCCTTCGGTGAGCCAGACAAGAAAAACCGCACGCCATTCCAGCCCTTTAGCTTGATGAATACTAGAAAGGCAGACCCCTTCTTGATTGGAGGCATCATTCAGAGGTTTCTGTTGCTCTCCTTCTCCAAGCAAAGTGAGTTGTGCTAAAAATTCAGCGGCATCAGAAAAGGGTTGAGCATAATTCATCACGGTGAAGAGATCTTCGCGGCGAGATTCGTAATTAGGAAATTTTTCTTTCATGATCTCATCATAAAAACCGAAGGAGATGATGCGGATGAGTTCTGAAGGTGGAAGGAGGTTTGTCTCTGGAGCTAATTTTTCTAACGTGTGCACTAATTGTTTCCACTCTTTAGCCGCTTTGGTAGGGGCTTTGCAGGTCATTAGTTTTGAAAAGTGACGTTCTCCTCGGAGAAGTTTTGAAGTTTGAAGCCAGAGTGCCTCTGCCGTTTTTTTTCCGATGCCAGGAAGAAGTTGGATAAAGCGTTTGAAAGCCACTTCATCATTGGGATTGAGTGCAAACTTCATGATGGCGGCAACATCTTTGATGTGGGCCTGTTCAAAAAAGCGAAGTCCGCTCGTAATAAAAAAAGGAATGCCGCGCCGCGTCAGCTCTAGTTGGACTTCCATCGAGTGGTAATGAGCGCGATAGAGGACAGCCATTTCCGAAAAAGGAATTCCTTCGTCGTGCAATTCTAAAAGACGTTGAGCAACAAAAGAGGCTTGCTCATTATTGGTGGAGAGGGGAACGAGCGCTGGTGAAATCACATGTGGCGGTCGTGCGGCTTGTAACTCTTTAGAAAATTGTTTGGTGTTAAAAGTGAGTGAAGCGTTTGCTAATTTTAAAATTTGTGGGACGCTTCGATAATTCGTTTCAATCGGAAAGAGTTGAGCTTTGGGATAGCGCTTTGGAAATTCCAAAATGTTGGCGACATTGGCACCGCGCCATGAGTAGATCGATTGAGCGTCATCTCCCACCACCATGACATGCTGATGGTGTGCGGCCAAGAGGTCGATCAAGGCTGCTTGAAGAAGATTGGTGTCTTGATACTCATCGACTAAAATCGCGCGAAACTGATGTTGATAAAGCGCTGCAATTTCTGGATGAGTCACCATCAAGAGGTGAGTCTTGGACAAAAGATCATCGAAGTCCATCGCATTGGCCGCTTTTTTTCCAGCTTCATAGGTGATGACAATTTTTGATAATGCCTCTTCCTGCTCGATGAAATAAGGATAGCGATGTCTGAGAAGTTCAGTGAGGCTCTTGCCCGTGTTGACAGAGTAGCTGATGATGTCGGTTACAACATTGGCCTTCGGAAATTGCTTGTTAGCACTACGAAATCCTTCTCGCGTGATGATCGCTTCGAACAATTCTTCCTGATCATCACGATCCATAATCGTGAAATTTTTTTGAAATCCGAGTTGCTCTGGATGACGCCGCAAGATCCGATATCCAATCGAATGAAAAGTTCCTCCCCAAAGTTGAGTCGCTCTTCCAGGAAGAAGTTGGTTGACGCGATCGAGCATTTCGCGAGCTGCTTTGTTGGTGAAGGTGAGGAGCAAGATCTGATCAGCTGCGTATCCTTGTTCTAAGAGCCAGCTCACGCGATAAGTCAGCGTACGCGTCTTTCCACTTCCCGCGCCTGCAATCACCAGCGCGGCGCCAGCAGGAGAAGTGACCGCTGCATATTGTTGTTCATTGAGGGCCGAGCAGTAATCAAGTTTGGTCGTGCCAGTTGATGATTGAAGATGGTAGAGATGAGTCATGAAAAAAAAGTGAAGAGTAAAGAGTAAAGGGTAAAGAGTGTTTCAGATCGAAAATGAATGAGTATGGCGGAATTCATACTTTTTCAAAAAATAAAACTTACAAAATGGCGCTTGCTATTTGTCGCCAGCTACTCTTTACCCTTTACGCTTTACTCTTTACTGCAGTTGCCTCTTTCGATGCCTGCGATGATGATGGACAGGAGTCGGAGAAGGCGTCACAGGCTGATGCCGAACAACAGGAGCCAATGGAATTCCAAGCGCCCAGCAAAGCAGTTTAGTAGTATCATTGAAAAGTTGATGGCGATCCGTGCATCCTAAAATAACGGTGATAGCATCATGTCCTTGATAACATCCGCTGCTCAGCAAGCAGTGTTGACTTTTATTGGTATATCCCGTTTTCATTCCATTACAGAAGGAATTGCGCTGCATCGTGGAGTTTGTATTTTTCAAAATATCCACGGAGCCATTGGCTTTGCGAAACGGATAATATTTGGTCGCAATAATCGGTCGCAAAACGGGATTGTGATAGACTGCGCAAGCTAGTCGCGCCATATCAGCAGCGGTGGAGTATTGGTCTGGTGCAGGGAGGCCATTGGGATTCACAAAGTGAGAGGAGCGCATGCCGAGCTCGGCAGCTTTATCGTTCATCAATACTGCAAAAGCTTCAAATGATCCTGCCTCATCTCGTGCTAAAGCGCGTGCCACGTCGTTAGGACTTTTAACAAGAAGAGCCGTCAGGAGTTGTTGACGAGTGTATTGCTCGCCTGGCTTAAGTCCTAGCATGGTAGGCTCTGTTTTTTCATCGATGGGTTGAATCGTGACGAGATGATTGAGATCCCCTCGCTCCACAATCACGAGAGCTGTTAAAAGTTTTTGTGTGCTCCCAACAGGCCGCTGTTCATTGGGGTTGCGGGAATAGAGAGTGTTTCCATTGTTGGCATCAATCACAACAACCGAAACGCCGTGAACATCGGGTGGTGGAGTCGCGCTATGCGCTACGACCGCAAAAAGAAAAAAGAAAAACAGAAAAAAATTCACAGGGATAGAAGCGATGGAAGCGATAAAAGAAGTATTAATGAATTGAAGTAAAAGCCTTAGAGTACCGCTAGAATTTACTGAGGTCTAATGTAAAAATAAAACTACAAATAATAATTTTCTTTATCCCTTCCATCGCTTCCATCCCTGTGAATTATTTTTTTTCAACAGGCTGGCCGAGGATCGCATCAATCTTTGGATCGCGAGGGGTGCCAAGATCGAGGGCACGTTGATAATGACGTCGTGCCACTTCAATGAGAGGCGGTGTTAGCTGAAGATAGTAAACTGCTAAGTTAAAATGAGCATCAGCATAGTTGGGATCGAGCTCGGCAGCTTTGCGCAGAGAAGATTCCGAGATGTCGTTCCAATGATTGCGTTCTGCGGCAATGCCAAGATAATTTTGAGCGTGAGCGTTTTTAGGATCGTAGAGAACAGCTTGGACCAAAGAGGCAAAGGCTTTCTCGTTCTGATGTTCTTCTAATTGATTCATTCCAAGCAACAGCCAGGCTGTTGGATTTTCCAATTGGTGTTGGAGGGACTCTTTTAACAAAGTTTCCGCCTCTGCTGATTTTCCTAAACGTGTTTTTATCGCAGCGATCCGATTAAGGTACTCCACATTGTTAGGATCGAGTCGGAGTGCTTCTTGGAATCCTTTTTCTGCCTCGGGGAGTTGCTGCTGAGCATATTGTTTCGCTGCCTCTGTAGCGACTTTGCGAGCGGCTTCAGGGTTGGAAGCAGCTTCTTTGGCAAGAAGGCTTGTAAGGATTGCTAGTGAAAGAAAGGCAGTAAAAAAAAGAGTTTTCATTTTGTGACGGCTAGCTCTTGAGCGCGGAGGCGTGCTGCTTTCACAGCTTGTTCGATGATTTTTTTAAATCCTGCTTCTTCCAAGACGCGCAATCCAGCTGCGGTCGTACCGTTCGGGCTGGTGATTTCTGCTCGAAGTTCTTGAGGAGATTGTTCAGTTTGTAAAATGAGTGCTGCTGCTCCTTCCAAAGTGTGTGCTGCTAAGGAGCGAGCGATCTTGGGATCGAGGCCAGTTTGTAAGCCAGCTTCGACGAGGCCTTCTAAAAAAAGCAGAGCAAACGCAGGGCCGCTGCCACTGAGTGCCGTGACAGCATCCATTTTTTCTTCAGAGATTTCTTCGAGGGCCGCGCATGCTGAAAAAACTTTTTTCACCAAAAGTAAATCTTCGGGAGTGGTAGAAGGATGAGGAGCGAGAACGATCGTTCCTTTTCCCACACGCACGGAGGTGTTGGGCATGGCACGCATGATGCGAGCTTTTCCACCAGCTGCTTGAAAAAGATCTTCCGAGCGAATGCCAGCTGCCATCGAAAGAAGCAACTTGTTGGCTAAACTTTTTTGAGAGGTAGTAATGGTTGCAAGAGCCTGTGCAGGCTTGGTACAGAGGATGATCATTGAGGCCGCCTCGATGGCTTCATTATTACTCATTGCGGCAGTGACTCCTAATTCTTCAGCCAAGTGCTTTGCAGAGACTCCGCTGTGAGAAGTAACAAAAATTTCATGAGGCGCGACGCTTTCCGTTTTGAGCAATCCTTGAATAAGGGCTCGTGCGATGCGGCCAGAGCCGAGGAAGGATATTTTATTTGCAGCTAGAGGTTCTTGTGGCATAAAAGTCTAGCTTAATAGACCATGAAAGGATAATAAAGAAAGAGCTTTTATGAAAAAAACCTTTTCTTTTTTAAAAATTTCTGGGGGGAGTCTTCTTCTTTTTTTGCTTGCAGGCTGTGCAACCGGTCCCAAAGTGGATCCTCAAGTCACTGCTGCTGTCAGCGCTCATCAGGTCTCTGCGCAGACCTATGACAAGATGGAGCGAGGGGAAGCGCTCGATTATCAAGATGTGGCTCAACTGGTGCAACACGGAGTTCCTTCCAACATCATCGTTGGATATTTGCGGAGCACAGAGTGCGTTTACAATTTTTCTTACGAACAGTTGCAACAATTGCATCACCTGGGAGCAACGCCTCAAGTCCTCAATTATTTGAGCGAGACGCAAGGTTTTTATGGAAACAACACGACCCCTCCAAAACAGGGGTCCAAAGTTCCAAAGTATGTCCGAACCAATTCAATGTTGAATCAAGATAAGCAACCGTTCTTCTACAACGAGCCGATTGTTGATGATTGGTATGATTCGGCGTATGAAGAGTCGTGTTATTCGCCGTTCTCGTTTAATTAAAATTACCTAATAAATTCTACTGCTACGGCGAAGAGCTGTGTCGTGTCGGTGCTCGCGCCATCGAGTATGATCTATACACTCAGTCGCTGTGCGCCGCCACTCCTTGCTCTTCATCCGCAGCAGCGAATTTCTTAAGCAATTTTCTGTATTCGTGAATCAAGGCTGCTACGAACTACCAACTACAAACCACGAACTGTCCTCCAACCGCAAACTGAAGGGCAAGCGCTTTCCCTTTGTGGGTCTTGTTCTAGCGGCGATGGTCGGAATTTCACTCGAGGAGCTGCTGCAGTGGCCGAGTTGCTGGCTGATGTTGGGATTGATGGTGACCTTCGGCGGATGGTGCGTTTTGCGGCCCTGGCGACAACCAGTTTTCTTTTTGCTGGTGATATTCTTTTTTGGAATCGTACATGCCTGGCAATGGGAAGAGGCTCCTGCGCACCGGCTGGCAGTGTTGATCAACAACAGCGCGAGTAACATGTTGGTGAAAGGAGTCGTAACTAGCGAAGTGAAGCGTGTTGGAAAAAATCATCTCTCTTTTTTGATGGAGGTGCAGGACTTGGAGTGGAGCTCTGCAACGCTGACACCAGGCGTAACGATGCTGGTGCATTGGGAGGGAACCCTGCCTGCCTATGGTGATCTCCTGTCGTTGCGAGCAACAGCAGAGTCGCCATCGTCACCAAAAAATCCTGGCGAGTTTAACAAAGCTGCTTGGTTAGCGCGTCAGGAAATTGCTACGGAATTGAAGATGGACCCATCAGAACCAGGAATAATCGTTTCGTCAGGGCATGGATTTTTTTTAAAGCGTTGGGCGCTTCAATGGAGGGATCGTACTGAGAAGCTCTTGGAATCAGGAATTCAAGATGATGTCGCAGTCGTGAGCATCATCAAAGGAATTGTTCTGGGCCTCAAAGAAAATGAGGCGTTGCTTGATGATTTTAAACTCACGGGAACGATGCATCTTTTTGCGGTGAGTGGATTGCATGTTGGAATGGTGGTCATGATGCTTTGGTTTTTTTTAAAGCTGCTGCGACTTTCTCCCGTTGCTGCTGTTCCTATGACACTCGTATTGCTCTTTTTTTACGTGATGATGACGGGGTGTCGTATTGGAAGTCTGCGAGCAGCCATCATGGCTGCGGTGGTCTTGGGTGGATTGTGTTTGGGGAGACGTCCTCAAATTCTCAATAGTCTCGCTGCGGCCGCTTTTTTGCTGCTCCTGTTTGAAACGGATCTTCTTTTTTCGATGGGATGGCAGTTTTCTTTTTCCGTCGTGCTGGCAATCGTTTTATTGACGCCATTATCGGAACGATACTTGAAAAGTTATTTTGAGTTTGATCCTTTTCTTCCAAAAAGTCTCATAACCCCTTGGCAAAAGCGATGGCAGCATTTTGGAAAACACGTGGCGCAACTCGTTGCTGTTTCCATTGCCGCTTGGGTCGGAGCCCTGTTGCCGACCGCTTGCTATTTTCATCAAATCTCTTTTTCAGCGCTCGGTGCTAATGTCATTGCGGTGCCACTGACCTTCCTCATCATGCTGACGGCGCTGCTTGCCATTGGCACAGGGCTCATCACTGCATCAGGCACGGTTATTTTTAATAATGCGAATTGGCTTTTTGTAAAAATATTGCTCTGCGTCATTCATAGCTTTGCCCTCTTGCCGTGGAGTTCTTACTCGCTCGCTCTGTCAGCACCTTCGCCTCCGCGGTTGACGCTCTTTGCTTTTCCTGATGCTCAAGCAGCCCTGTTGCAGACGGAAGGAAAGAACTGGTTGATCAATACGGGCCGTGCGGTCAATGCGACGAAAACGATCTTCCCTTTTTTGGAAACATCAGGCATCAAGCGGCTCGATGGCATTTTATTAACCAATGAAGATCCATCCTGCGCAGGAGGAGCATCGTTTTTAGTAAATCAATTTCCAAAGGCAACTCTAGTAGCTCCTTCAGATCATGGGCGATCATATTTGTTTCAACGTGTAGTCAAAGCTTATCGTGCAACGCATGGTGATGCGATTTCACTTCAACAAGGAGGCCGAGTTGATTTTTCCTTAGCGTGTTGGTGTGAGATTTTTGAACCGCCGAACTCTGACTCGCTTGCTTTGAAGTTGCATTTGGGAACGACAACGGTGCTGATGATTCCCGATGCTGCTGCTGGTCAGTGGCTCTTAGCTCATGCTCCTCCCGAGGCGTTGCGCGCTGATGTTTTGAATCTTCCTTGGAAAATTTTTGAGGTTTTACAGCAAGAGCCTCTGCTGACAACGATCGGCCCGCGGATGCTGATTCTGCCTGATCATTTTTCAGGGCAACAAAAAATATTTAGTGATGAAGAAAAGCAGCAGCTGCAACAGCATGACATCACGCTTTTCTCACAGGATCAGACAGGCGCTGTTATTATTGATGTGCTTTCGAACGAGACACAGGCAAGTGGTTTTTTAAATCACCAGTCATTTTTAATGAATGGCTCATTAAAGTAACCCTGTATTTTAATGATCTTCTCATAAAAACAACACCCTGTTTTAATGAGCAAGCTTGTGTTTTTGTGGGCTACGTGATAAAAAAGCGGTCATGAAACGTCAAATAATGCCCTATTTGCAACAGTGGTTACACAAACCTCAACGCAAACCTTTGATCATGCGTGGAGCGCGTCAAGTAGGGAAGACATGGCTCGTGCGTCATTTAGCAGAACTGGAAGGAAAACAACTCATTGAATTAAATATAGAGCGCGAACCGCGGTCTAAAAGTTTTTTTAACACCAATGATCCTAAGCTGATTTTGCAAAATATTGGGCATTATTTCGGCATCAAGATTCATCCAGAAAAAGTGATTCTATTTTTAGATGAAATTCAAGTGGCCCCTGAATTGCTAGCCGTCTTGCGGTGGTTTTCGGAAGAGATGCCCGAGCTTCCCGTCATCGCAGCAGGCTCGCTGTTAGATTTTGTATTGGCTTCACATTCTTTTAGCATGCCTGTCGGACGCATTAGCTATGTGCATGTAGAGCCACTTTCTTTTGAAGAATTTTTGGGAGCGATGCAACAAGAGGGATTAGTCGATTTTCTAAGGCAATATTCGATTGGTGCTAAAGCATCGGCGCCAACGCAGGTGCCAACTATCATTCATGATCAACTCATGCGCTATGTCAGAGAATATATTTTTGTTGGAGGGTTGCCAAGCGCGGTCGCATGTTGGGCTGATACGAAGTTGTTAGTGCACGTGCATGAAACACAACACGACTTGCTGAGCACCTATCGTGACGATTTTGCAAAATATCGGGGGCGTTTGACACCGGAACGCGTTGAGGATATCTGGCATGCTGTTCCCAAGATGCTCGGAAAACCATGGAAATACAGTCACATCAATCCCGACGTGCAATCTAGTTCGCTCAAACAAGCATTGCATTTGCTCACCTTGGCAAAAATTTGTCATCCCGTCTATGCCTGTCCGGCAGATGGTTTGCCATTAGCGGCAGGTGCGCGCGAGAGAATTTTCAAAGTATTATTTTTAGATATTGGATTAGTTTCAACGGCGTTGGGATTTTCGCTGCCTGGCCAAATAGAGGTGAACGCTTTTTCGTTGATTAATGAGGGAGGATTGGCGGAACAGTTCGTTGGGCAAGGTTTGAGAACATCATTTCCTTTTTATGTAGAGCCTGCGCTTTATTATTGGTGTAGAGAAAAAAGTGGATCCTCTGCCGAGGTAGACTATCTTCTGCAGCATGGAACAGATATTATTCCTATCGAAGTTAAAGCTGGCACCACAGGGCAAATGAGGTCCTTGCATTTGCTCATGGCATTACGCGGCTGGCCACGCGCCGTTCGATTCAATGCCGATTATCCGAGCATGACAACGGTGACAGCGACAACACATGATAAAAATAATCATCAGTATCAATTGCTCTCCTTGCCGTTTTATTTTATCGGTCAGTTGTCGCGTTTGTTGGATGAACAATGATCAAATCCTGATGGCAAGGGGCTGGAAGCGTTGTTGGGCGGAAGTATCCTTCCAATGCAAGTGAGGGAGAGATTGGGAAAATGGTCATGCCATTCTTTTTGAATGTAGGGCCATTGGTCGAGAGCAACTGTGATCAGTAATTCATAATCTTCGCCATCGCTGAGGGCTTCATCAATGCTGCAGCCTGGGTGACATGGAATTTTTTCATTTTCTAAAATAAAAGAGCAATCGCTCGCCCGTGCTAGGCGTGGCAGGTCGCTCCCAAGCCCATCGCTGAGGTCCATCATGGCATGAACAAATCTTTGTTTTGCTAACCATTGGCCTTCGGCGAGGCGAGGTGTGAAGGTGAGGTGACGTCTGCTTTTTAAAGAGCCCCCCAATTTTCCAGTAACACAAATAAGGTCGTCTGTACGAGCATAGCTGCGAAGGGCAGTCCACGGGCCTGCAGAGCCAGTGATGGTGATGGAAAGAAAAAGTCCTCCCGGAGAGCGGGCCATCTCTCCGCCAATAACAACGATTTTAAAAGTGCGTGCGGCTTTTCCAAAACCGCGAGCAAGTTGCAGCCAGTTTTCTTTTTTCCAAGAAGTTGGAGCGGCAACCGTGATCAAAGCGTGTTGAGGAATCGCTCCCATGGCAGCGAAGTCGCTGATCGGCCTGCAGAGGGCTTTCCAGCCGACATCGCTGAGGTCATCTTCCGGAGTGAAGTGAATATTTTCGATCGTCGCATCTGTTTTCAGAACTAAGTTTTTCTGTTCCATCTGCACAACCGCGCAATCATCACCACTGCCGACGATGACGGAAGAATCATCGAGAGGTAGTTCCTTTCGAATTAAATTGAGTAAGTCATCTTCCCTCATTGGCTAAATGACGGCTTCCTTAAAAATCAACAGCATCACAATCGAGATGGTATTAAAGGTAGCATGCGCCATAATATTGGCCCAAAGGGAACCAGTGCGTTCATAAAGCAAGCAGAGTGCTACGGCTAAGACGGTCAGTCCTGGCATGGAAGGGAGATGAAGATGCATCGCTGCAAAAAGGAGGGACGAGAGTGCTATCCCGGGAACGCGTCCTAGAAAGCGACGCATCACGCCGTAGAGGTATCCGCGAAAAATAAATTCTTCAGCAATCGGTGCAACCAATGTTGCCATGGCAATCAGTGCGCAGCGTTCTTTCCATCCTGGATGTTTCAAAAAATAAAGGACCAACGACTGGACATCGTTTTTATTAGAAACAAAAGGTTGTAGGGCTGATTGACTCAGGATGAGCAAGGGATAGACGGCCGCTAAATAGAGAAGCGCCAGCTTGATGGTTTTTCCAAAGTGAGGCGGATGAAGGCCGAAGAGAGCGACTGGCTTGAGATGACGAAAGTAGAGAATCCCAGTAATGCCACCGACAAGACAAAAGTAGAGAAGAGAGTTGAGAGCAATCAGAGTCAGATTAATTTGTTCATCCTGACCAAAGGAATTGCAGATAACCCAGATTAGCCATCCAGCAAGAAGAGATGCTACGCCGACATCAACGAGTGTGAAGGGTTGTTCTGGGAGAGTGGATTTTTTTAAAATACGAGAACCGAGCCATCCGTAAAAAAGAAGCGCAAGTGCTAAGAGGAGGAAGCCCCCAATCGTGATGGACATCAATACCGTTGGATTGGTGAAGTCCAAAAATGGAGCAACGGCTGTAGGAGATGCTGTTGTTGTTGAAAGAAGCATAGAAAAAAGAGAGATCTTAACAGAAAAACATCTTGCGAGAAGCATTGTGATTATTTTTTTCGCAAAGTGTGAATAATTTTGGGGTAAGTTGGTGTAACTTGAATATTTTTTTAGTAAAATCGAAGCTGGATTTTGAGGGGCTCTCGCCCTACAGAAGAAGGATGTCAAAATCAGAATTGCGCCAACGTTTGGAAGAATTAGGAGTCAGGCCCAGTAAAATGTTGGGTCAAAATTTTCTTCTCGATGGGAATCTAGCGAAGGCCATTGTTGGAGCAATAGACATTGCGGAAGGGGATCATGTTGTGGAGGTCGGTCCAGGAATGGGGGCATTGACGCATTACATTATTTTGTCATCTGCAAAAAGAATTACATTGATTGAACGAGACTATCGCTTAGCTCAAGAATTGAAGAGTCGTTATCAAAATGATGTTCGCGTGCAAGTGATCACAGGAGATGCAGTGCAAGTAGACCTGAGGTTGCTCTATGGAGATGGTCCTATCAAGCTGCTTGGAAACCTTCCTTACAGTGCCTCAACGGCCATTATTGCCCATTTTACAGAACCACTTGCGCCGACTTGCAAGCTGGTCCTGATGCTGCAAAGGGAGGTTGCGGAACGTTTGTCAGCATCCTCTCGGGATAAAAACTATGGAGCGTTGACCGTGCTCCTTGGGCGGCATTGGATTGTAAAAAAAACACGCATCGTTCCGCCAGATGTTTTTTGGCCGCGACCTGCTGTTGAGTCGGCTATTGTTGAGATCACTCTGCGTTCTCAAGAGAAACTGATTCCGTGTGATGAAGAAAAATTTAAAGAACTCGTCCGCTTAGGTTTTTCATCGCGTCGCAAGCAGCTAGGATCGCTCTTAAAAATTTCAGCTGCACAATGGCAGGAATTCATGCAAAAGTTGGGGTATCCTGTCACCATTCGTGGAGAAGATCTCACGATTGAGGGCTGGTCTTCTTTGGTGAAGATGCTTCATCCTGTGGTGGGGCATCCCCCGGAAGAGCAGTGTGATGTTGTCGATAAAGAAGATCGTGTGATCGATGTGCAGAGTCGCGATATTGTCCATGTGAATAGGTGGTCTCATCGGGCTGTTCATCTCTGGGTGTTCAATAAAGCAGGGGAGCTTTTTTTACAAAAACGGTCTCGTTGGAAATCCAATCACCCTGGGCTTTGGTGTTCCAGTGTTGCTGGGCATGTCGATTCGGGAGAAGATTACGTGACGGCTGCGCATCGAGAATTAAAAGAAGAGCTCGGTGCCGTGCTAGACCTTCATCCTTTTCATCGAATCGAAGCAAGTCGTGTCACAGGGGAAGAGTTTATTGAATGTTTTTATGGTTATAACGAAGGGCCTTTTAAAATGGATCCTTGCGAATTGGAGACAGGGGCTTTTTTTGCTCCAGAAGTGATCCTTAAATGGATGGATGCTGTTCCGGGAGACTTCACTCCTGTTTTTAAAGTTCTTGTTCAACGATTTCTTAATAGTGAGACAAAGTGTCATTTTAAACCTTTTCAAAATGGGTCAAAGTGACTCGATTGAAAGCTATGGAAGTATTCCTTAAAGCTTAATTTGCTTGTTTTTAGCTTGTTGTGAAATATTAACAAGCTGGCATGAGATCTGCTTCCTATAAAGCATGTCAAATTCACGAAAAATATTAGGAATCGATTTAGGAACGACTAATTCTTGCATGTCTGTCATGGAGGGATTGGAACCTGTGGTGCTCGAAAATGCCGAAGGAGCTCGTACGACTCCTTCTGTTGTTGCATTTACTAAGAGCGGAGAACGTCTTGTTGGTCAGGCTGCAAAACGCCAAGCCGTCACGAATGCTTGCAATACGATCTACTCGGTGAAACGTTTTATGGGCGCCAAGTATGAAGAAGTGCGCGGGGAGCAAGACCGCGTTCCCTACAAATTGGTCAAAGCTGCTAATGGCGATGCTCACATTCAAGTAGAGATTGATGGCAAGCCAAAAACTTTTTCTCCACCGGAAATTTCGGCAATGATTTTAGCTAAGCTAAAGGCCGATGCAGAAGCAAAGCTCGGTGAAAAAATCACTCAAGCAGTTATCACTGTTCCAGCTTATTTTAACGATTCTCAACGTAACGCGACGAAGGATGCTGGTAAAATTGCAGGACTCGAAGTACTGCGTATTATCAACGAGCCAACAGCGGCCTCTTTGGCCTACGGTTTGGAAAAAGAGAAAGATGAAAAAATTGCAGTCTATGACTTAGGTGGCGGAACGTTCGATATTTCGGCGCTTGAGTTAGGAGATGGTGTCTTTGAAGTTCGTGGTACGAACGGCGACACTCACCTTGGTGGTGATGATTGGGATTATCGCATCATGGAGTGGATCATGAAGGAATTCAAAACTGAATCAGGCATTGATCTTTCAAAACAACCAGACGCTGTTCAACGTATCAAAGAAGAAGCTGAGAAGGCAAAGATTGCACTCTCCTCTGCTCAAGAGTACGAGATTAATCTTCCCTTTGTCACAGCTGATGCAACGGGGCCAAAGCACATTCAAAGAAAATTGACTCGCTCGAAGTTGGAACAACTGACCGATGATCTTTTTCAGCGGACGATCGAGCCAGTGAAGAATTGCTTAAAAGATTCGCATTGGAGCATGAGCGATATCAGTGAGCTTGTCCTTGTTGGTGGTATGACTCGTATGCCAAAAGTTGTTGATACGGCTCGAAGCCTTCTTGGTAAAGAACCACACAAAGGAGTGAACCCTGATGAAGTTGTAGCGATCGGTGCTGCTATTCAAGGTGGCGTGCTTCGCGGTGATGTTAAAGATGTGCTCTTGCTTGATGTGACTCCGCTCACCCTCTCGATCGAGACGGCTGGGGGCGTTGCAACAGCAATGATTCCACGCAATACTACGATTCCAACGAAGAAGGCACAGACTTTTTCAACATACAGCGACAATCAGCCTGGTGTTGAAATCAAGGTCCTTCAAGGAGAGAGGCCATTAGCTCGTAACAACAAACAGCTCGGTGTTTTCCATCTTGATGGACTTCCTCCAGCTCAACGTGGTGTTCCTCAAATTGAAGTTTCTTTTGATATCGATGCCAATGGAATCCTCCATGTAACGGCCAAAGATCTTGGTAGCGGCAAGGAGCAAAAGATTTCTATCACTGGTTCGAGCGGTTTGACTAAGGAAGAAGTCGAGAAGATGCAGAAAGAGGCAGAGGCTCATGCCGAAGAAGATAAAAAGGCAAAAGAGGCTATCGAAATTCATAACAACGCCGACACACTCGCTTATCAATGTGAGAAACAACTCAAAGAGATGGGGGATAAAATTGATGGCGCTTCTAAAAAAGAAGTCGAAGATGATATCGCTGCTGTGCGCGAAGCTCTGAAAGGAAATGATGTTGAGGTCACCAAAGCTGCTTATGAAAAACTGCAGACGAAGTTCCAAGAGATCAGCGCTGAGTTGTACAAAAACGCTTCAGCATCCAGCGCTGAAGGAGCGGAGCATCATAACGAGTCTTCAAAAGAGCCTAAAAAAGAAGGCGATGTTGTTGATGCTGAATTTGAAGTCGTCGACGATGACAACAAAAAAGACGATCACAAAAAGAAAAAGTAATTTAAACAATAATTAACCAGTCATATTCTAGAGCGTTTTAAAAATTATTGTAGTCGATGCAGTGCCAGGAACGAGGAGCACAGATCCGCAGTGTATATCTAATACTCGAGGACGCGAGCACCGAAGTGACGCCGCAATGCGCGACTACAGAAGTTTTAAAAATGTTCTAGAGACTACAACACGGAGAACAAACACCATGGCAGTAAATATCCAACCTCTCAGCGATCGAGTGCTCGTGCAATTGATTGAAGAGAAAGAAGTCAAAAAAGGCGGCATCATTATTCCTGATACCGCTAAAGAGAAACCACAGGAAGCTAAAGTGATCGCTCTCGGTACTGGCAAGCTTGATGATGAGGGCAAGAAAATTGCTTTCGTTGTAAAGAAAGGAGACACCGTTCTCATTTCGAAGTACGGCGGAACCGAAGTCAAAGTGGACGGAACGTCTTACATGATCATGCGCGAAGATGATATTCTCGGTATCATTGGCTAGATTTTAACAACTACAAAGAAAACTAATTAATTATTATGGCAGCAAAACAACTATTATTCGACGAAGCAGCACGTCATGCGCTTCTTCGTGGCGTTGAGAAATTGGCGAAGGCCGTGAAAGCGACCCTCGGGCCTTCCGGACGTAATGTCATTCTCGACAAAAAATTCGGCAGCCCAACCATCACTAAAGATGGTGTCACCGTTGCAAAAGAAATCGAACTTGAATGTCCGTATGAAAATATGGGTGCTCAGCTCGTTCGTGAAGTTGCTTCCAAGACCAGTGATATCGCTGGTGACGGAACAACCACAGCAACTGTGCTGGCAGAGGCGATCTTCCGTGAAGGACTCAAGAACGTCACTGCTGGTGCTAACCCAACATCGTTACAGCGTGGTATCCAGAAAGCTGTTGATGCCATCGTTGGAGAACTTGCTCGTATCAGCAAGAAGGTGAAGGATAGCTCCGAGATCGCACAAGTCGCTACTGTTTCCGCTAACTGGGACAAAACCATTGGCCAGATCATTGCTGATGCGATGGAAAAAGTTGGCAAAGATGGAACCATCACCGTTGAAGAAGCTAAGTCCATTGAGACAAGCCTCGACGTCGTTGAGGGAATGCAGTTCGACAAAGGTTATCTCTCTCCTTACTTCGTCACCAACGCAGAAGGAATGGAAGCTGTTCTCGATAACGCTTACATCTTGATTCATGAAAAGAAGATCAGCAGTTTGAAAGATCTTCTCCCATTACTCGAGAAAGTTGCTAAGAGTGGCCGTCCACTCCTCATCATCGCTGAAGATGTCGAAGGTGAAGCGCTCGCAACCCTTGTTGTTAACAAGCTCCGCGGGACACTCCAAATCTGTGCTGTTAAAGCTCCGGGTTTTGGTGATCGTCGCAAAGCTATGATGGAAGATATCGCTGTTCTTACTGGTGGTCGTTGCATCACCGAAGATCTGGGTATCAAGCTTGAAAACATCACGCTTGAAGACCTTGGTCGCGCTAAGCACCTCACGGTTGACAAAGAAAACACAACGATCGTCGAAGGCGAAGGCAAACAAGCTGACATTCAAGGTCGCGTAAGCCAACTCCGTCGTCAGATCGAAGACACAACTAGCGATTACGATCGCGAGAAGCTCCAAGAGCGTCTTGCTAAGCTTGCTGGCGGTGTCGCTGTGATCAACGTTGGTGCTGCAACTGAAACCGAGATGAAGGAAAAGAAAGCTCGCGTTGAAGATGCATTGCATGCAACACGTGCTGCTGTTGAGGAAGGTATCGTCCCTGGTGGCGGGGTCGCTCTCATCCGCGCTCAAAAAGTTCTTGATAGCATCAAGCTCGAAGGTGACGAGGCTGTTGGTCTCGAAATCATCCGCAAAGCGATTGAGTATCCACTTCGTCAGCTTGCTGCTAACGCAGGCAAAGAAGGTGCACTCATCGTTCAAGAGGTTAAGAAAGGTAAAGGCAACGAGGGCTACAATGTGGCCACCGGTGAATATACTGACCTCGTGAAGGCTGGTGTCGTTGACCCAACAAAAGTCACTCGTAGCGCATTGCAAAATGCTGCATCCATCAGCGGACTCCTCCTGACAACAGAAGCAATTATTTGCGAATTGCCAGAAAAGGATAAAGCTCCTGCAATGCCACCTGGTGGCATGGGCGGAATGGGTGGAATGGGAGGCATGGACTACTAAGTTCCAGCCACACTTCTAACCGTTAGTTTTAAGAGAGCCACGTCGTAAGACGTGGCTCTTTTTTTGAAAGGCTTCTTGCCTCTCTCTTTAAAATTCTATATGGCGGAGGAGTTACTTTCAAAAATCATGAATAATTCCAGCGAGATTCTTTTATATAGAGCGTGTCCGCTAAGCGCCAAGGGATCTTTTTAAGCGGATCAGAAGTCTAAAAAAATTGGGCACAACAAGCGTAAAATGCTGTTATGCCCAAAATTGATAGGTTATAGTGAGGTGTGAAGATCGAAACAACCGTAC
>JAPLTJ010000020.1 GCA_026398175.1 Verrucomicrobiia bacterium
CATTGCTATCCTTCACAAGAAATTTAAGCTGCCTGGAAGCTTGCACAGAAGTTTGCAACTTTTGAGCGTTCACCCATTTGAAAAAATCCCTATCGATCAACTGCTTGCAAAAAGAGACTTCAGAAATAATGAAACATCAACTTCTAACCAGTTGACGTTGTTTGACTTTTAACCGGACAGTTGTGATGGTGTATAGAATGTTTGAGCTTTTCATAAATGAGGGTAATGTACTAAAAAATTCAGGTTGTCAAGTAGCAGTTTATTTCACTGCTGCCCAGACACGGTGCACATCGTCGTGGTCTTCGAGGGATTGTAAAAAGGCTCCTGCTTCTCCGAGCTGTGCCTCACTCAATGTTGGAAAGCTTTTTGCAAGGTAGCCAATTTCACTCGTCGTCACTTTCCAGCCATGTTCTGAAAGCCATTTGGAAACAGCATGCGTGGCCGCGCGGTCAGTGATGAAGCGGGCGCCAGCGGCGTCGGCAGGGATGTCATCATTTTGCTCGTGCGTTAATTTTTCAACATCGTTAGCGCCGGCCTCAATGGCAGCTTCTTCCAAGTCTGCCGCAAGGTCCGTGGTGTAAGCTTCGACAAGGCCGACATGATCAAAGAGAAATTTATTGCTCCCGGGATTTCCGAGTTGAGCATCGCGAAAGAGGACACGAATTTCAGGAGCGGTACGATTGTTGTTATCAGTGAAGACCTCTACGATGACAGGAACTTTGTGCGGGGCATATCCTTCAAAGACCACATGCTCGAGGGATGTCTTGTCATCACCAGTGCCAGAGCCTTTCTGGATGGCCCTCTCAATGACATCGCGAGAAACACTCTCGCGTTTTGCTTTGTCAATGGCTGCGGCTAAGCGGGCATTCGATGCTGGATCAGCGCCACCATGCCGTGCCGCGATGGTGATTTCGCGGACAAACTTTCCGGTTGTTTTTGATTTTCTGAGTGAGGAGACCTCACGTTTTGCTAAGAGCCATTGGCGTCCCATGATTTTTTCTAAAGGTTAATTTAACTTTTGATGGAAGACTAAATAAAGTTAGAAGACTTTTTCTGTCGTAGAAAAAGTAAAGGGTAAAGGGTAAAGAGTGAAGAGTATTTTATGATCGAAAGTAAATCGATTTTTCAAAACTCATCATTTGGCATGATGAATTAAAGGCCTCTAAGAAAATTTCGCCTCAGGACTCTTTACTCTTCACTCTTTATGGCATTGTGCAATGCCTCAGGCTACGCTGTCGGCGTAGGGCTTGAACGCTTGCGTGCGGTTGCATCAAGAATTTTTTTGCGGATACGAAGACTCAGAGGGGTGACCTCTACGTACTCATCGTTAGCAATATATTCTAGCGAGCGCTCGAGTGTCATTTTTAGCGGTGGCGTCAGTGAAATTCCTTTACCATCACCGGTGCTCCGCATGTTCGAAAGTTTTTTTCCTTTGCAAGGATTGACTGGCATATCATCTGGACGAGCATTCTCACCAATGACCATGCCGACGTAAATTTCTTCCTGAGGTCCAATAAAGAGACGACCACGTTCTTGAATCGTATCGAGTGAGTAAGCCATGCTGATGCCGCTTTCCATCGAGATGAGCACACCATTGTTCCGAGTTGGAATTTCACCTTTGTAAGGAGCATATTCTTTGAAAAGGTGAGACATGATGCCATGACCTTTGGTGGCATTGACGAGGTCGGTTTCAAATCCGATGAGTCCACGAGTGGGAACAACAGCTTCAACGGTGACGCTGTGCGCTTGGTGGTCCATCGAGATGATGTCAGCCTTACGATTTGCAAGGCTTTGTAAAATATCACCGAGGTTGTCTTTTGGCACATCGATGTAAACACTTTCAAGTGGCTCTAAGAGCGATCCACTTGCATCACGTTGAAAAATAACTTCGGGACGTGAAACAAGGAGTTCAAATCCTTCGCGACGCATTTGCTCAACGATGACAGCGATCTGCATTTCGCCACGAGCCTTGATTTGAAAATGACCAGCTGTGTCAGTATCTTTTACTTCAATGGAAACATTGGTACGTGTCTCGCGGACCAGACGTTCGCTGACTTGACGAGCTGTTAATAGTTTTCCTTCACGACCTGCCAATGGTCCATCATTGATACAAATTTTCATCGTGATGGTTGGGGGATCGATGTCGACGAAAGCGAGGGCAGGGCGCTCATCACTGTCGGTTAATGTTTCTCCAATAAAAACATCTTCGAATCCGGCAAGACCGATAATATCGCCTTCGGAAGCATCTTTGAGTTCAATTTTAGCAAGACCTTGGTGACCAAAAACAGCGGTCACATTTTTCTTTTCAGCTTTGCCATCTTTGTGAATGCAGACGATGTTATCACCAACCTTCACCTTGCCGCTGATGATGCGGCCGTAGGCGATACGTCCGAGATAGTCGCTCCAATCAAGATTGGAAACGAGCATTTGAAAATAAGTGACGTCAGCTTTTTTTGGACAAGGGATGTGCTTCACAATCGCCTCGTAGAGCGGCTCCATAACGGTGCTCTCCTGATCGATTTCATGCTTGGCGTAGCCTTGTTTGGCGCTGGCGTAGACAACTGGAAAATCGAGCTGCTGATCGTTGGCTCCGAGTTCCAAGAAAAGTTCAAAGATCATGTCGAGGACCTTGTGAGGACGGGCATTCTCACGATCGATCTTGTTGATGACGACGATCGGCTTCGCTCCATTCTCGAGCGCTTTTTTTAAGACAAACTTTGTTTGAGCTTGAGGACCATCATGAGCATCGACGACCAAAAGAACGCCATCCACCATCTTCATGATGCGCTCTACTTCGCCACCAAAGTCGGCGTGGCCCGGAGTGTCAACGATGTTGATGTGATAGTTGTGCCATTGGAAAGCAGCGTTCTTGGCTTTAATCGTAATTCCTTTTTCACGTTCCAGGTCCATGGAGTCCATGATACGCTCCTCGGAAGCCTTGGCCTCATTGGCGCGGAAGGTGCCGGATTGTTTGAGGAGCTGATCCACAAGGGTTGTTTTGCCATGGTCAACGTGAGCGATAATGGCGATATTACGAATTGATTCTAGATTGGATTCCATAAAAATTAAAGGGGAGACACTATCGATGCATTGGCGCAGAATGTCAACCTTCTGTAGCGTGATTAGGTAATTATTTCTTAATAGGAGATTTTAGTTGCTAAGTTACGGAGATGAACGATCGAAAAAGTAACGAGTAACGAGTAACGAGTAACGAGTAACGAGTGACGAGTAACGGGTAACGAGTCCTGAGGCAATATACTCAGAGATACATTTTTTAAAAATACAAATTTAGGAAAGCTAATTTATTTTCGATTGTAAAACTACTCGTTACCCGTTACTCGTCACTCGTTACTTTTTTATGCTCCTCGCTTTTAACAAACCGTACGGTTGCCTTTCTCAATTCACGCCTGATGGTTCTTCAAATAAAACGTTAGCCGAGTTTGGATTTCCACCGAATGTCTATCCCTTGGGCCGACTCGATGCAGATTCCGAAGGGTTGTTGTTGCTGAGCGATGAACCGGGTTTGAATACGCGCTTGCTTGATCCGAAGCAAGCGCATCAACGTTGTTATTGGGCCCAAGTAGAAAAAATTCCAACAACTGAAGCGTTTAAAAAATTGGAGGAGGGATTGACGATTCAAGATTATCAAACACGTCCCGTTCGGGCTTGCTTGCTCGATCCACAACCGATGGTGCCTCCACGCGATCCGCCCATTCGTGTCAGAAAAACGGTGCCCGATTGCTGGATCGCTCTCGAACTCACCGAAGGAAAAAATCGGCAGGTCCGCCGAATGACTGCTGCTATTGGCCATCCAACATTGCGGCTGATTCGTATGAGGATTGGAAAATTTGAATTAGGGGAACTGCCCGCGGGAACCTGGCGGAAGTTAGATGCCAGCGAGCGCGCTGCCGTGTTGGGTTAGAATGTAACAAGTAAATCTCCTTTGGCGGGACGACGTGATTTTTTTAAAAACAAGCTGGTGTTGCGCTGTTTATTATGTCATGTTCCACGCGCCCTGCGGTGTGCGAGATACCGGTATATTGCCCCGAACCTATGTAAACTAATACGGAGGCTTCCTGACTTGAGTTAATGACATGCCTTCACTGGACTTCAGCAATTCAAGCAGTCGCTTCCACCTTACCCTTCTGGAACGGATTAGCATCCTTAACGGCATCGCGGGGTACTCCCTGATTTTATCTGCCTTCAAAGGCAGTAGCCTTTTATTTTTCTGAGCGCATTGTAAGAAAAATATTTCTTGTTCGAATAGAGCATTCGAATGAAGCAAGATATTGGCTGGCAATCGTTCCGTTGACTGGGTGAAGAATAAGATTTTTAAAACTAACAGTCACTACACCTCCGACGTCATTCCAGCGGACGCTGGAATCCAGCGACTGTTGATTGCAGATTGATCTTTTATGAAAAGAAGATGTTTTTTTCTTGGGGAAATTGTTTATCTTTTGTAAAGCCATATCACTTTTACGAAAGCAAAAATAAAGATTCATAGCCCCCTGGTTCCTGCCTTCGCAGGAATGACGTACCAGCGTCCGCTGGAATGACGTTTATTTTTTTAATCGAAATGACAATGACGTTACTCTGTCAGTATCGATGCACCTGAACGATTGCGTTGCCTGTAGTAGCAGCTTTGGCATAAAAAGAAGTTCTCTTCTCAGTAGAGAGATGCCGTCAAGCCAGGTAAAATAAGGCTTTCAGAGCGAGTTAAAAATTAATGCACTGGCACCAAAATTAACAGATTGCGGAACAGAGGTGGACCCCAAAAACTGGACCAGTAGTTAAGCTTTAAAATGAGTGGAGAAGGAGGTTAAAAACAACCATCCTAAACCACCATGAAAGCAAAACGAAAAAGACACGACAATACATTTAAGGCACGCGTAGCGCTGGAA
>JAPLTJ010000094.1 GCA_026398175.1 Verrucomicrobiia bacterium
CGCCGCAATGTGCGGCTATAACTTTTTTGAAAATGCTCTAGTTCGCAGAAGCTCATCAAATCTTGCTCGCTCGGCTCCCTCTTCATCAATGACTCTAATCGTTATTCGATTTAAAACATCTGCTTCTTGAAGATCTGTTGTGAAATTCATCAAACTTTTTTACAACAACGATCGAAATACGTTTATCTTTTTCTAAAAGATTATTTATCCATCAGCTTATTATGACTTTGACCGAGGGCTTCCAGCGGCTATGGATCTTTATTTTTGATCTCGTAAAAGTGTTTTGACTCCTATTGGCTTTTTAAGATTTTTGGCGCTATTCCTCAAACTACAATCGACAGCCTCCTTGATTCCAGCGTTCGATGGAATGACGTTAGTGTGTAAGTGCAGATAGAATGAGGCTAGTAGACTCTTTTTTCTGTTGATAATTTTCATCCCTTCCATCGCTTCCATCCCTGTGAATTTCTTTCTGCTCTTACTTTTCAGCGCGCGCTTTCAAATGCGGAAACAGAATCACATCTCGAATCGACGCCGCGCCTGTCAGCATCATCACGAGACGATCAATGCCAATGCCGATACCGCCTGCAGGAGGCATTCCATATTCCAGTGCCTCCAGAAAATCTTCATCGAGGCACTGCTTCTCACCACCAGCTTGATGCTCCAAGCGCTCGCGCTGGAGATCAGGATCATTGAGCTCGGAATAACCAGGAGAAATTTCCTGACCATTGATAATGAGTTCATAGACATCCACAGAGGAAGGATCCTTGTCGTTCAGCTTAGCGAGGGGCACGAGTTCCTTAGGCACATGCGTGACAAAACAAGGATCGATCAACTTTTCTTCGACCAGTTTTTCAAAAACATGCTGCGTGACTTCAAACTCGGCTTCGCAATGCGAGATATCGAGTTTTAATTCAGCGCAACGTTGACGCTTTCCAGCAAGATCAAGTGCGAACCAGCCCGGAACAGCCGCCTCAATGAGATCACGATAGGCAGCACGTCGCCATGGTCGCGCGAGGTTGATCGTGCGCATAACATTTCCCTCGTCATCACGATGCTCAATCACTGGCCCAACGTCGATGTGTTCCGCTAAATCACAAATCATTTCTTCAACAAGCTCTGACATTTTTTCAAAATCAGCAAAAGCCCAATACGCTTCGAGCATGGTGAACTCAGGATTATGCCGGCGTGAAACTCCTTCGTTGCGAAAATTACGATTGAGTTCAAAAACTTTTGGGAAGCCAGCCACGAGCAAGCGCTTCAAATAAAGCTCTGGTGCAATGCGAAGGAACATATCCATCCCCAGTGCGTTATGATGCGTCTTGAACGGCTCTGCAGCGGCTCCTCCAGGGACAGCTTGCATCATCGGTGTTTCCACTTCCAAAAATCCACGTGCTTCCAAAAAGCGTCGTATCTCACGCATGATGGCAATGCGCTGTTTGAAAATCGTGCGCGAAGAATCATTTGCAATCAAATCCAAATAACGCTGACGATAGCAAATCTCAGGATCTTGAACGCCGTGCCACTTGTCGGGCAGCGGTCGCAACGATTTACTCAACACAACAAGACGCGAGGCCCGAATGCTTTGCTCTCCGGTCTTAGTCGTGAAATAAGTTCCCTCCACACCCAAAAAATCACCGATGTCTAACTGCGCTGTAGCAGCCACAGTAGACTCATCCAGTTCTTTGGTATTAAAATAAATTTGAATACGTCCCCCGATATCCGAGATATCCAAGAAGCGACTCTTTCCCATATCACGATAAGCCGTTATACGGCCTGCCACCTGCACGAGCGCGGCTTCTTGAAAAGCAGCAACGACTTCGGCAACACTCCCTGAGACAGCAAAGGCAGCACCAAAAGGATCGACGCCTTGAGAGCGAAGGGCTTGAAGTTTTTGACGACGGATGGCGAGGAGCTCGCTGAGCGGAGGAGTTTCCATGAAAAATTAAAAAGTGAAAGAAGAAAGAAAATAGCCGCGGCTAAGCTAGCTGGCAAGCTGTGAGTCAGCTCCCAATAATAAAAAACAGTTAATTGCAACTAACCATCTGAATGATGCTCCCCTATTCCTCTGGATGCAATTCCCGCCATGTCGTTGTTAAGTCATGGACCATAGCAAGTCCGAAGGTCACAAAGAAAGCGGGCCATCCACCCAAGATCGTCGAGGCAGCAGGAGCCGCTGTTCCCCACAAAGTAACGACACTCTGCAGAGCCACACTGTAAAAGAGAGCTTCAGCAAGAGGGCTTCTGCTCAAAATCGATCTTTCGTTTTCGAGTTCTTTTTTGAGAAAAGATCTTAATTTCTGAACCGTTAATGGCTTTGCTTCTTCTCCTTTGAACTCGTCATTGAAGCGTTGTAAAATGTGTTGCCGTTTTTCCAATGGAAGTTCTTTGAAGAATTCGACAATTGCTTGTCTCGTTGCTTTCAAGGCTGCTTGTTTTTTTGCGCTAATGTTGCGTCTGTTCCTCTATCATCTTTTGCTGAGGTCAACTTGAATGTGCTGCTACCAGCTTGAACCGGCTTATGCTCATCATCGAAATGACTCTGCCAACGATCAGTTCGTGAAGAGAATGAATCGAAGAAAGATAAAAAGCTTTTGGATTAACTTTATTTTCTTCGTCCACAAAGTCCATCAATTGACCAACGGTGATAGGATGTTCACTCATGAGTTGAGTATTAAAGTGACGATCGAAGTGGCGAAGACCAGCCTCTTCATAATCTCGAAATATTGCCAGCCTCACAAGATTGAGCCCATCTTGCTTCGACCTTGATGTCGCAGTTTCAATTTCAGAGGGAGCAACAAATTTGATTTCACCTCGACAAGAACGACTCGACGTTCTTGGCTCCATCCAGTCAATTGCAACTTGGATTCCATAACTTCCCAGCCATTGCCTGCATCTCTCCATTTGGCTTGATAACTTTCCATTCGCCACATGAGTGATTTTACTTTTTCTGTCTTGCGTAGCTTGAGTAAATAAGGCACTCCGCGCGTTTCTGCTTCTCTCATGAGTCCCTCATTGCCAGCAGCAATCTCCGCGCAGCATTGCTGGCCAGTGTGTTCTTGGTAACGCACCCAATCTTTTCCATAACCCAGGAAGCCCATGGCAAGCTTGTGTTTTTTTTCCGCCTAAAACTTCTACGCCCAAACAGAGTCTGATATTGGCCACAAAATAACTGTGATAGCAATGACTCGGACGTCCATGATTGCGCGGATTGTATCCTATTTCAGCTTCTTGCTGATTTCCAAAAATTGTTTTAACCGTGGAGTCTATATCCAAGATCCATGGTTGGCTTAACAGTCGTTCTACACTGGCTTGGATCTCTTCCCCCAACCAATCTAATCCTTTTTCCTCAGGAATATTTTTCATCGCTCTTCGTACGACATCCTCACTTACCGTCTTGGTCATTACTAGTAGTTCTGGATTAAGTGTATCTCCTCTCACCGCGTTAATATGGGCGTAACGCAATGTCCGCAGAGTATGGAGAGGACCGCCGTTCCTATCGTGTTGACCACACCACTCCCTTCGTTGCCGACATACTCAAGCGGACATTTTTTAAACAATCTCTTCCATCGTTCTCCTGTTTTTAAAAATTGATCGAAAAATATTAACTGCCCTTCTCGAGTCACCGGTGAGTCCATATCAGCTTCTGCGTAGTATCTCCCTCCAGGCGTATCAACAGGGCAACATCCACCACTTTTTTGCTCCATTATTTTCTCACCCGCAGGGTGAGTCGGATTCATTGCTTTTTCTTGCAGCATGCCTCATGCTACCAAACAGTTCTGCCTATTTCAGCACTTTTCCATTCACGCTTTTAGGTAAAGATTTTTTAATCCAGCAGACTCAAGATGCAATCCCTATTATAACTGGTGGAATTTAGAGCATAATACTTATTAAATTAGGATAAAACCACTCTCTCAAAAATATCACTGAGCTTCTTCGCAACAGACAGAACATCCAACGGAGGAATAGACTCTCCTTGATTTCTAAATTCTAACTCTTGTTTCATTGACGTCATCTTCACGCCACTCAAGCCACACGGCGTGATACTTTCAAACGGAGCGAGATCGCAGCAAACATTGAGCGCGAGACCATGAAAAGAAATCCATTTTTTCACACCGACGCCAAGTGAGGCAATCTTGCGATCATCACTCCAAACGCCAGTCATCCCTTCGCGGCGAGATCCTTGAAGTTGATAAAATGCGAGTGTTTGGATAATGACTTCTTCTAACAAGCGCAAGTAGCGATGAAGGTCGCGACCAGCTAAACTCAAGTCAATGATCGGATAGGCAACAAGCTGGCCAGGACCATGGTAAGTGGCTTGACCACCACGTCCAATACGATGCAGAGGATGCGGAAGCGACTCGTTTCCAAGACTCGAAACATCCTGTGTCCGACCAATCGTGTAAACCGGCTCATGCTCCAGCAAGAGAAGATAGTTTTTTGAATCGCCTGCGATTTTTTTTGTAACGAGCTCTTCTTGCAGCCGAAGCCCCTCTTCGTAGCTTTTGCGGCCGAGCCAGCGTCTTGTGAGAAGGGATTTCATGAAAAAGAATAGAGGAGCAAATTAACCACAAAGGAACGCAAAGGAAAAAGAATGAAATAGCCACATAAGAACACAAAGAACACAAAAAAAATCCTTTTGTGTTCTTTTGTGGCTATTCTTTTTTAAATTTTTTTGTGGTTAATTTTTCGTCTTGGAAACTTTGACATTCGATGGCAGCACTGTTGCCATCGCTCGCAAATGAGTGAGCCCAACAGCAATCGCATCAGCGGCATCACTTGACGGGGTCTCTCTCAAACCGAGCAGCGCTCGCACCATGAAGCCAACTTGATCTTTAGCAGCTCCACCTCGTCCCACGACAGCCTGCTTAATCCGTCGAGGAGGATATTCATAAATAGAAAGACCTGCTTGCGCTGCAGCCAACAAAGCCACTCCCCGAGCGCTTCCCATGACAATGGCAACTGATAAACTCTTCACATAAATAATTTGCTCCAAAGCCATCACTTCCGGATGATATTTTTCAATCACCTCCGTTAAACGTTCATGAATATTTTTTAAACAAGCCGCAATACTTAACGCAGGCTTATTATGAATGACTCCATATTCTAAACAACGCACCTTGGCATCTGTCCCCTCCAAAACGGCAAAACCCGTACCACGCAAGGAAGGATCGATGGAGAGGAGCATGTGAGGAAAGGCTGAAGGCAAAGGGCTGAAGGCGAAAGGAAAAACAAGCCTCTCGTCTTTAGTCTTAAAACTTCATAGTATTGGATTCAAAAATTTGTTTTTTGTTTTCAACTAACATGGCCTTTAGTCTTCATCCTTCAGCCTTTTTTCCTCTAATGGCTTCCCATCCCGATTGCTCCTAGCGCTCCAGCTCCCTCCCAAGAGGCCGGCTTATTCCATGGAATAGCACTTTGTGAGGCGGTATGTTCTGCCCCTTCCGTCTCACATCCACTCATGGCGAATGCAGCAACAACCGTTAGCAATGTCAGGAAAAAAAATTTCATATTTGTATTTGTAGAAGGGAACTAATTTTTACTCGCTACCCATTACTTTTTAATTGCTTCAATAAAGGTAGCAGAAACTTGATCTCCCACTTGCACCGCGGAGCCTGGAGTCACGCTATTTGGAATAATATCTCCAATTGAAGTCAACGGTTCAACGGAAGTAATTTTAACTTTTGCAATCGCCCGGCCTCCACGTTGAACTAACATTTCAGAATCTTTGGTCACTCCATTATTTTCTCCAACGTTGAGCACGACAAAATTCCATGAGGGATTGACAGCTGCTACCTTCCCCTCAATTCCTCCAGCAGGGGCACACAAAGTGGAAACGCTAGTAGCACCAGCTGGCGGAGCAGCAGGATCTTTTTTTTCTGATGCTGTCACATTTTTAGAAGATTTTTTTTTCGTTGTAGACGCAGGAGTTGGTGCTGGCACTGCATTTTTTTGAGCAGTCGTTAATGACTGGATCGTTACGTCTTTAGCTAAAAGATCTTTATTTTTCTGCTCCAACTCAGCATCTTTGGCTGCAAGCTGTTTCTGAGCCTCTGCCAAATCGCTCTCTGCCTTGGTGCGAGCTTGCTGTGCATCGGCAAGAATTTTTTGCTGTTGCTCCTCTGTTGATGCTGTTGATGCTATTTTTTCTTTGAGTGAATTGCATTCTTGATTCACTTTCTCTATTTCTTGCTGCTGTTGTTGAATCGTGGCTTTCTTTTCTGAAAGAATAATCTGATAACAAGAGTGATTCCAATAACCTAAGCCGGCGGTTAGCAGCGTTAACAGGATGGCACTATAAAGAAGGATTTTTGACATAAGAAAAAATGTTGAAACGTTGAAAGGTTGAAACGCTAAAGTCTTTAGGATAGAATAGGAGGTTCAATTGCAGCAGGGAAAGACTTTTTGTTGCGACTTTAAGAAAAAAATTCCTCTCTATGAAAACAAACGATGAAAATTTAATGGAAAAAATCGTCAGCCTCTGCAAGCGCCGAGGCTTCATTTTCCAATCTTCTGAAATTTATGGAGGCCTTAATGGTGTCTGGGATTACGGTCCAATCGGTGTTGAACTGAAACGAAATCTCAAGGAATTTTGGTGGCGCCGCAACGTGCGCGAGCGCGATGACGTCGTCGGCATGGATGGTGCTATCTTAATGAATCGCGCTGTCTGGCAAGCCAGCGGTCACGAGACAACCTTCTCGGATCCGATGGTTGATTGTAAAACCTGCAAAGGGCGTTTTCGTGCCGATCAACTCGATGTCACTCCCTGCCCGATGAAGCCGAGCAAGATGGTAGCCTGTTGCGATGGTGAAAAAACCGAGCCTCGTGATTTTAATTTGATGTTCACTACGCACGTTGGCCCGATGGCTGACGAGAGTAATAAAACTTATCTTCGTCCCGAAACAGCGCAGGCTATTTTCGTGCAGTTTCGCAATGTGCTTGAAACCTCGCGCAAGAAACTTCCCTTCGGCATTGCGCAAATTGGAAAAGCATTTCGCAATGAAATCAACCCTCGTAATTTTATTTTCCGCTCGCGCGAGTTCGAGCAAATGGAAATAGAATATTTCTGTCATGCCAACGCAGGACTACAGCTGCTAGACTACTGGCTCGAAGAGCGACTTCGTTTTTATGAAGACATCGGCATTCCTCGTTCTAAAATTCATGTCAAAGATATCCCAGACGGCGATCGGGCCTTCTATTCTTTAAAAACGTATGATATCGAATATGAATTTCCTTTTGGCATTCAAGAACTCGAGGGAATTGCTTATCGAACCGATTATGATTTGACGCAACACATGACCAAAAGCGGCAAGCCTCTCGATTATTTTGACGAAGAAACAAAAGAAAAATTCATTCCTCATGTCATCGAACCAAGTGCTGGTGCTGACCGCACGGTCTTGGCACTGTTGTGTCAGGCTTTTGAAGAAGAAGAAATCACCGACGATCACGGAAAAAAAGAAGTCCGAACGGTGCTTCGTTTCCATCCGCGCATGGCCCCGATTAAAGTTGGTATTTTTCCACTTCTCAAAAATAAACCTGCTCTTGTTGAAAAAGCTCAAGCCATCGCGCGCGCCTTACGCCCGCACATGACCGTCTTCTACGATGAAGCTGGTGCGATTGGGCGGCGCTACCGTCGCCAGGATGAAATCGGAACTCCCTTCTGCGTCACCGTCGATTTTGAAACGCTCGGAGACCCTGATCCCGCCTTGGCAGAAACCGTGACACTACGTGAACGTGACTCGATGGAGCAGAGACGTATTCCGATCGCAGAATTGCAGGCTTATCTGCAGAGTCAGATTTTTTAAAAAGAATTCACAGGGATGGAAGCGATAGAAGGGATCAGCAAAGAGCGTGATCCAGGAAGCTCTAGAGCGTGTTCAAAATTCGCTGAGGGGGATGAAACACAAGGAGCCTCGGAGCGCAGGCGCTGAGCGTATATTAATACGTGAAGCGACGAGCACCGGAGTGACGCCGTAGTTCGCCGCCTCAGTAGAATTCAGGACATGCTCTACTGAGGTTTGATGACGGCGCGGTACAGCCCCGCCACACGATGAACGTTGCGATGCAATGGAATGCCGATCACTTGACTCATCATCTGGCATTCGAGAGCATCGATTTCGGGATAAGGCATGCGGAGGCTTTGCAGAGGATCATGACTTTCGATCAGCTCCCAATGAGCATCCCCTTGTTCAACTTGACTCAAATGCCCTTCTCGGTCACGTACCTCTGCAAAAGAACGTGCCCGCTGCTCTGGCGTTTCTCCTTTTACAGCCTCCCTGTATTTTGTAGCCAGAGATCGAAAATGGAGCATCAATAATTTTTGGGGCGCTGTAGGACCAAAAAGTTGTCGCGCTTCTTTAAGCAGAGAAAGAGCAAAATCATTTTTCTCTTCTGAAAAAATTTCGTGCGCTTTCATGGTCAGGCGATAGAACATTCGCGGCCGTCCACGATTACCGGGTTGCCGCCATGTCTCCAAATAGCCTTGACGGTCCATGTCGAGACAATGGGCCTTGACCCCCATATAACTCATCTCAAGAGAGTCAGCTAAATCGCGAACATCTCTTCCATTTGTTGATTTTTTCAACAACTCCAAAATGGAAAGTCGTTGGGTTCGTCCAATTTCTTGAAAAATACTTCTTTTCATAAACTTTGGTTTTTAATTTAACTTTCTACTCATCAATTAAAATCCCCAACGATGCCGCTTCTTTTTCAATGGCGACAGTGAAGGATTGAAATTCAAAATTTCTGAGGGCTTTTACTAACTCCGGATAACAAGGATTAATTTCACATTCTTGAAGAGGAAGCGGAAGTGGAAGATCAAGATCAAGAGCAACCATCAAACGGTTCTGCATCACCTGCTCTCGTGAGGGATCCAGTTTAGCATGAATTTTAGGATCTAAGTCGGAGGCTGTCAGCAAGGCCTCGAGCGAACCATAGCGTTGGATCCATTTTGCGGCTGTTTTTTTTCCAACACCAGGAATTCCAGGAATATTATCAGCAGCATCTCCCGTTAACGCCAATATGTCCGCAATCTGATGAGGCTCCACCTCCCATTTAGCGCGAACTTCTGGAATGCCTAGCAACGTATAACTCTCATCCTTCCCCTCAAGATCTGCTTTAGCAACCGAGTAAATGAAAGTGTTATCATCAACAATCTGTAAAATATCTTTGTCATTGGTTGCAATGACGCATTCTATTTCTTGTTTTCGAGCCTCCACAACATACGAAGCAATCAAGTCATCGGCTTCGGTATTGGGAAGCAAAATATTTTTAACTCCGAGATGAGGAATCACTTGCCTCAAAGGTTCTTGTTGAAGATCCAAATCATTTGGCATCTCGTCGCGATGCTGTTTGTAGGCTGGTTGCAACGTGGTCCGACGTTCTGGTAAACCTGCATCCCAAATCACTGCAGCAAGGTCTGGCTTTAAATCGAGGAGCATCTTGCGCAACGCTTTAACAAAACCATAAATCGCATTCGTCGGTTCTCCCCGCGAATTTTTCAGGCCCCGAATCGCAAAATAAGAGCGATAAAGATAATAATGACCATCAACAAGTAGTAACCTCATCATTTCAAAAAAGTAAGATCAGAATAATAGTACTAATTTTCGGAATAGGGAATAGAAAAAAATTTATTTGCCACTTCCTTCTGACGAAGAAGATGAGTAATACCATCTCCCCAAAATAAATGGACTATAAGACGCTGGAAGTTTGGTGTTGAGGAAGGCGGAAGAGTGCAGCGCTATGCTAACATAACGCCAGATCTGACAACGAAGCTCAGCGCCAAAATAACAAGTCAGATGGTCCAGTAAATGCTGAAAGGAGATTTCAAACTTTAATGAAAATCTTTACAACAATTGACAATAAAAACAGACTTGGTTTTATAACTCACGGCAACTTATTAAAATAAGCTTCCTTTCAACGCTTCAACGTTTCAACATTTCAACCCCTTAACTTCTTCTATGATCCACCAGTTCCTTTCCGATTTATCTCAGAACGCTCCAACAGGAAATCTCATCAGCCTCCTCATCACCGGGGGATGGATCATGCTTCCCTTGGCACTCCTTTCGGTCATCACCTTAGCGCTCATCTTAGTTTGTGTTTTTACACTGCGCCTCAGGAGCGTAGTTACAAACCGCTACATGGATGCTGCTGAAGTTTTTCTTAAAAAAGAAGATCTCTCTGGCTTATTGGCGCTCTCTCATCGCCATCGTGAAGCTTTAGCAAGCATCATGAGCCGCATCCTCGATTTTTCTCTCCGCCATCGTGAAGCAACCTTTGACGAAATCCGCGACATTGCTCAAACCGAAGGAACACGTGTCGCAACTTTGTTGCAACAACGCATCACATGGCTTTCCGACATTGCAACGATTGCCCCCATGCTCGGACTGTTAGGAACAGTTTTTGGAATGATTCGTTCTTTTAATGTCATGTCTAATGATGTTGCAGCAACACACCCCATGCTCCTAGCTGGCGGCGTTGCCCAGGCTCTGGTAGCAACAGCAGCTGGACTTGTCATCGGAATTGCTGCCATGGGAGCTTACGCTCTTTTTAAGAGTCGCGTGCATCACATGATTTCAGACCTGGAAGCCGCAACAGGACAGCTTTTAGCAATGCTGCCACGGAAATCCGTGAAGGGTGAAGAGTAAAGAGTGTTTTTTGATCGAACGCAAAATTAGTTTTCCTAAACTCATAATTTGGCATGGCATTTTCAAAGAAGACAAAACTCAAACAATAGCGCTTGATGTTTGGCGCCAGCCACTCTTTACCCTTTACTCTTTACTCTTTACTTTTTTTCCATGAATTTCCAAACTCCCTATCAACCTGAACCCAAGGGCTTTCTCATTGCCCCTATGGTTGATATTTTATTGGTGCTGCTCGGATTTTTTATGCTGACCTGGACCTTCGCTCGTCACGAAACAGAACTCGCCGTTCAAGTCCCCGCGGCCAAAGAGGGAAAAGAAAATCGTCGTTCTGTTGGCGAAGTTATCATTAATGTCAAAGCGGATGGTTCGCTAGTGATGAATCGACGCCCCATGTCTCCTCAAGAATTACAAACAACATTGACTCGTATTGCGACGCTTTATCCTGATCAAGCCATCATTTTACGAGGAGATGAAAAAGTTGATTATGGCCATATTGTTCAAACACTTGATATCTGCCGCAGCGCCAATATTTGGAATGTTGCTTTTGCAACCCGTCATACCGATGAAAAAAACAGCGACTAAATTTTTGCCTCTCGTCTTCTGCTTTTTAATAGCAAGCAGATCTCTGCTGGCACAGTCAGGACCTGAGCCGGAAGTTCGGAAAGCTATCCCCATTACTGAACCGACAATTCCTTCTTCTGGAGATACGGCAGGCGACATTCGCATCGCTCCAATCACTTCTACCGATCCCTCACAAATCAAGGAATCTCAATTCGCGGTGGCAGATGGTTTTTATCAACGCAAGGAATATGAAATTGCGTGTATTGAATTTCAAAAATTTTTGCAGATGAGCGCTCCAGGCGATCCTCATCGCGATCAAGCTTTGTTCCATCTTGCCGAAGCAGAGCGCTCGCTCGATAAAAGTCTTGAGGCTCAAGCAACCTACCAACAGCTACTAAAAGAAAATTCTTCTGGGGACATAGCTGCTTCCGCTTCTTATCGCGTAGGAGAATATTATTATGCAAAAAAAGAATTAAAAAAAGGGATCGAAGCCTTCTCTCAAGCAGCTCAACTCAGCAAGAATGTCACCATTCAAAATGCGGCGCGTTATCAAGAGGGACTTTGTCATGATGAATTGGGCGACCAGGAAAAAGCAGCAACTCTTTTTGACGAAATTTCCAAAACAACAGAAGATAAAACAACGCGAGCAACTGCCATGATGCTCTCAGCAAATGAAGATGAAAAATTGGGTCACTTGGAAAAAGCGTTAAAATCTTATCTCACGATCAGCTCGGATAGCCCTCCCAAAGTCGCTGCGGAGGCACTGATCAAAGCAGGAATGATTAGCACTCAACTCAAAGATAAACAGCAAGCACGACAACTTTTTGAAAAAGCGGCTAATTTGAAAGATTCAGATCCTTGGAACTCCATTGCAGCGCTAGGAATCATGCGATTAGCTTATGAAGAAAAAGATTATCAAAAAGTTTTGGAAAGAAGTCCTCAGGCCATCGCTTCTTCCAATGTCGAAGAATGTTCACAGGCCTTGTTCTTGACGTCTCAAGCAGAACGTCAGCTCGGTCATTTTCAAAAAGCCTTAGAACTTGATGATCGACTGCTCAAAGAATTTTCAGGCAGCGAATCGGCTCACGATGCGGCCTTCACACGCCTCTTGCTCTTGCAGTCCCTCAAAGATCCTTCCCTCTTAGCGCAGGTCAATGACTTCATTCTGACTACTTCTGACCCTCATCAAAAAGCACAAGCCGCCTTACTCCAAGCCGAAACTTTTTTTCAACAAGGAGATTATGCCCCAGCCGCTAAAGCCTATGCCATGGTGAAAGAATCTGATCTTTCATCGCCCCTGAAGGCTGATGCAGCCTACAAAGAAGCTTGGTCGCTGCAACATCTTGGAGATGCCACCTCCGCATTAGGTGCCTATTCCACTTTTTTAACAACTTATCCTGACTCGCCAGCAGCTCCTGATGCCCTTATTCAGCGCGCATACTTGGAACAAAAACAGAGCGACTTAGGTGCGGCATTGGCTGATTATTCTCGTTTTTTAGAAAAATATCCACAGGCTCCCGAGTGCGAATTGGTCCTCCAGCAAAAAGCCTGGGTTCAAAGAGCCCAGCAAGACAACCCCGGAATGGTTGCCACGTTCCAACAATTTCTTGCTGCTTATCCCAAGAGCGCTGGTGCTGCTGAGGCTGACTACTGGATCGGTTGGAATTTTTTTGAAGGAAAAGATTATCAAGCAGCGATTCCTTTTTTAGAAAAAGCAAAACAGCCCGATGCTAAAAAGTTTGGAGAAAAAGCAGGCGTTCGCTTGCTGCTCTGCCATTACTATTCAGAGCAGCTAGAACTCGCGGTTCGTGACGCAGGGGGATTGCCCCCAAGTGCGATTCCAGGAGAAGTCTCACGCTGGATCGGCTTAAAATCTTATGAGCGAGGCGACCTCGATCAAACAGAACTATTTCTTAATAGGGTCATCGCTCGCAACGATCCCAATTTGATCACGCGAGATGTCGTCATGGCATTGGCAGAAACTTTAGTGAAAAAAGGAAAGTATAATGCTGCAAAAGCTCCTACAGGAAAAGCTTTGGACTTGGCTTCCGATCCTGTCACAAGAGCAGCCGCTATCTTGACTCTTGCAAAAATAGAACAAGGCCTCGGCAATTACAGCAAGGCTGACAGCCTTACACGTGAAGCACTCCTGCTACAACCTGAGGGACGACTCAATATGGAAGGCCGCTTCCTGATGGGTGATCTTTTACTCGCTCAGCATCATGAAGAGGAGGCTGCACGGGCCTACATGGCGATATCACTTTTAACAGAAGATCCCACCATCGCTCCTCGTGCTCTCCGCAAAGCCGCTGAAGCCTATCGCCGCGCTAACAACGATCTAGAATCGCAAAAGGCCCTTCAAGAATTGAAGCAACGATTTCCATCATTGCCTTCTGGAAAGTCATAGTTTTTTTCTTTTAAGCTTTCAATTTTTGCAATCAAACCCTAAGAACTATAAAAACTCTTTCTTCTCATGGCCTCGACACCTTATCTCGATCTTCTCGAATCGCTCCGCACCCACTGCAGTCTTCCAGAATTTCCCGATCCTCTTCCTTCAACGCAATTGGATCTAGAGCTGGAAAACGGACCAACAGTAACGATTGATTTCAACGAGGAGACCCAATTTGTAGAACTCTTTTCAGAATTAGGAATCTATCCTCCTGAGCGTGAGTTGGAGATTCTCAAAAAAATCGCAGAAGCCAATTTCCTTTGGTCCAGCACGAATGGAAGCACTTTAAGTATTCGTCCTGAAATTCAAACAGCCTACCTCGCTGTTCAGCTTCCTGTCTTGAGTTTAAACGGAACAGACTTTGTTCTTCTCGTAGAAAAATTTGTAGAAACTACCAAGCACTGGCAGGCCATTCTCTCTGGCTCTGCCACGGAAGAGCCTCCTCCAACAGAAGATAATCAGCAGCCTCTTGAAGAACACTCCAAACATCTTTCTCCACAAGATAATTTCATTAAAGCTTAATATTTCTCTATTATGTTTAGCAATTTTCCTTTTTTATCAGGTCAAAGAAACGGCTACTCAGCAATTCCTTCAGTAATTCCTGCGAATAATAGAAAAATATCAGCGTCGTTAGATGGAGTATTAAAGAACTGGGAAAATCGAGATGAAATTAAATGTCAAAACCCGAATAGCTCCAATCCAAGCGCTTACTATTACAGCGACTCTCAACAACCAGAAGGAATTTTAGAGAGCGGCAAACGCTTTTTTGCTCACCTTATTGATTCTGAAGCACGGGCCCTTCACCGTGATGGAATCAATGCCGCAGTCAAAGAATTAAAAAATCAATCAGCTCTTCCTACTAAAGGAACAATCGTCGCAGAAGATTTTAAAATGCGAACAAGGTTAGGCCAACCTCTTTCCGTGGGAGCGTTGAAACGATCGATAGCACGATTCACTTCTCAAGTCCCTCAGCAAGAACCTCCGCAATCTACTCAATCAGCTGCTACCCCAGCAAATCCATGCCCCTCATCTCCTTTTTCTATTTTTGGAAAAGCTAGAAACCCCAAGAATCGAGAACCTGTTTTAAGAACTCTCACTACAGGGCTCTCTTTTTCTAATCCCTTGGCCGGAAAAAATGGTTATGCCCCCATCCCAGAAGATCAGGACAGCAAGAAGTCTCCGCAAAAACTCTCCACGAGACAGGGCTCCTCCTCTGCTTCTTACCAAAAAACCTTTTCAGGAGAGGATCGAAAACCTTTAACATCGGCAGATTTTCCACCAGCAGAGGATGGCATATCCCCCCTTCAAAGCAGCAGCGGCGCCCTGGAGCGATATACGACTCAACGAGCAAAACAAAGAAAATCTTCTGCGTTGGGACAAAACTTTAGCAGCCCTAGCCAAAACTCTTATAATCAGAGAGGATTTGATGTTTGAAAAAAATGCTCTAATGCCTTTTTTTCTTCAGCTCCGTTGCCATTCGTCTAACCGCACGAGCCATCTCAGGATCATCGATAAGTTGGAGCGCTTCTGCTAATGGAACGAGACACCTCAGCCGCAAATGCTCTTCTGGCCAGCTGTTAAGAAGTTTGGATATTTTCATGGCGTAGAGTTGCAGAAAACGTCCATTGGACATTTGACAGCGCAGATGAAGATCTTGATGCAAGGTTCCTAACACTCCTCCTTCTTCCACTGCTTCCATCATCGCAACCTCATGCGAGGTCATCTCTGGCTCTTGATGTCCTTTGGGAATAATCCAACGATTACCGGAAGAGCTCGTCACCAAAAGCACTTGGAGTTTTCCTCGCTTCATCAAATAAGGCAGCACACCAATCTGGCACATTCCAGGAGGCTCTGGAACTCCATGAAGCGCCATCTCTTCCGCGTCATACTCTTCACATCCGGTCACTTCTTCTCCAAAAAAACTTGGTTTTTTAAAAGCACGACTTGCTTTCAGCGTTGAAAAAAAAACTTCGATTAACTGCAAAGGAGCATGCTCTCCCGAAAAGCGATCGACTTTTACTTTTCTATTTTTTAATTGAAAAAGATAACGCCTGCTTCTAATCCGCTTTCCTTCGGTAAAAGGCCAGAGGGACTCAAAGTGAGATTTTGTAATCTTGATTTCCTTGCTATGAAACAACGAGGTTTGCTTTTCCCTAAAAGAAATAAAGTAACTTTTGTTATTGCGGCGCAAACGGAGATCTCGCAGTGAAGAAGAGACAATAAAGCCCTCCTCCAACTCAACCCCTTTTAATGCAACGAGCGAAGGAGGAGATGTCAGCAAGATAAATTTTCTTCGAATGGGCTCGCTTGATTTTTTCATGAAAAGTTAATTTGAGCGTGTCCTGAAATCGTTTCAACTTTTTTCTCATTAATTTTTCAATATTTTTTATTGCTGTTTTTATGATTATCAAAGATTCTCTAACACCGCTTAAAAATATGGTGGCCGTAGCTCAATGGTAGAGCTCCAGGTTGTGGTCCTGGCTGTTGCGGGTTCGAGTCCCGTCGGTCACCCCATCTCGCTAGCATACTAGCGAGAAGTAAAGAGTAACGGGTAACGAGTAACGAGTTCTGAGACAACATTTCTTGAGAAAGATTGTTCGCCGTTTCAAAAGTGAAGTGCAACACTCTGCTCTGAAAAGCTAGCATTATGGGTTACTCAAAGGTGTGTTACTTTTTGTTAGGTTAGACTTGAGGGTAGGAACAGGAAAGCGAGCAGGCAAGGAAGAATTAGATGG
>JAPLTJ010000182.1 GCA_026398175.1 Verrucomicrobiia bacterium
GGATGATTGCGGCTGTTCAGATTTAGTGATTTTGAAGCAGTGAGTGTGTTGCACTTCACTTGTCAATCGAAGTGTGTTAAAAATTGCTGCTGCCCTGGTGAAAAACGGAGCTGCTTTTTAGGAAAAAAATTTCACCTTTTAAAAAATGTCAAAAACGAGCTGTTTGCGGACACGCTCTATGTAATAAAAAAGCACTCAAATTTAAAAAAAAGAATGCCACTACCGTACTTCTTAATTCTTTGCGCTCTTTGCGGTTAATCCTCTTCCTTGCTTTCTAAGGCAGTTTTCCAGTAACCTCAGAGGTAATGAAAAAACCGGAAGTTCTGATTGTAGGTGCTGGGCCAGCTGGCTTGACGTTAGCCATTGAATGTTGTCGGCATGGAGTTCCTGTGCGCATCATCGATCACAATGTCGCTCATTCGACTCAATCCAAGGCGTTGGCCATCTGGAGTGGAACACTCGAATGCTTTGCTGCGATGGGAGTCGTCGATGAGTTTCTGAAAGTTGCTTTGCCAGTGAGACATTTTATTTTCGCGGATCGCGGAAAAATCTTAAACAAGATTCCTTCCAATCGTGGGATCGATTCGGTCCATCCTTCACCAGTGATCTTGCCGCAAAGTCACACTGAAGAAATTTTAGAACGCCACCTTGCTTCTTTTGGCGTCAAGGTAGAGAGGCAAGTGGATTTAAAAAGTTTTTCTCAAGATGATGCAGGTGTGACAGTAGAACTGCAGCGCGTTGACGGCTCTTTTGAATCCGTCACGGTCAGCTATCTCGCAGGATGTGACGGTGCTAGAAGTACGGTCCGGCATGGGCTTGGAGTAGAGTTTTTAGGAGAGACCGAGCAGCTTGGCTTTGTCCTCATCGATGCCAAGGTGGAAGGAGATCTGCCTGAAGATGCGATGTTCACCAGTTGGGGTGAAAAATATACCGCAACTTTTTTTCCTGTTAAAAAGGGAGTCTTTCGTATGTTCACTCAGCGTCAAGATCTCAGCGATCATAGCACGCCGACAATAGAAGAAATGCAAGGATACTTGGAGCAGGCAGGGCTGGGGCATCTGCGTTTTTATGATCCGGAGTGGCTCTCCTATTTTGGCATTAATGAACGGGTCGCTAGCCACAACTACGTGGGGCGCGTTTTTCTTCTTGGTGATGCCTGCCACATTCACAGCCCTGCGGGAGGCCAAGGAATGAACACAGGCATTCAAGATGCTTTTAATCTTGGATGGAAATTGAGATTGATGCTCGAAAAAATCGGTGACCCCAAGATGATTGCCGAGAGTTATTTTCAGGAACGTTATCCTGTTGCTAAAGCACTCGTGGAAGAAAGCACTAAGCTCCTTCATGCTGGCATCACCAACAGCAAGATCGCTCGCATTGCCAAAGAAATTTTAGTCGGAGTCTTTTTGCACGCACCTCCGTTGCAAGAACTACTTGCGGGAAAACTTTCGGAGATGAATATTCATTATCCTGATAGCGCTTTGATTGAACATGATCTCTTGAGTGTTGATAAACGCAAATATCAAGCGGGATGGCGCGCTTACAACTCTGCTGTTGTCAAGGAAGTCACAGGGGAAGAGGTTTCGCTATGGAAAGAATTTCTGAGAACAGAGCATACGCTTCTTATTTTTTCTGGGGAACATCTCTCGGATGAGCGACGCTCTCTCATGGAAGAACTTTTGGTTCATGAGGAGGTTTTAAAACTAGCTCCTCAGCCGCTTGCAGTCTGGCACGGCCTCATTCCTATCGGGCCCAGTGAGGCAATCCACTTTTTGGATCCAGAAGGAAAAGCACATCGGCATTTCGGAATTACAAGCGCGAGTTGGATTTTAATTCGTCCCGATCTCTACGTGGCAGCACGTGGTTTTATTGATGAGCAAGACCGACTTTTGGAATATCTTGAGAAGCTGAAGAAAAATTAACCGCAAAGAATACATAACAGAAAAGAAAAAAGAAAATCAACCGCGAAATTCGCTAAAAAGCGCTACAAATAAAATTTCTTTTTTCGTGTTAGTTTGCGTATTTCGCGGTTTAAAAATTTCTTGGTTTTAGTTCTTTTCAACGCTTCAACCTCTCCCATGCTCTCTAAAACCCAGCATCGTCATTTTCGAGAATCCGTTCTTTTTCTAGGATATGGGACGATCTTATTTTTATTTTTTAAAGGATCTGCGTGGCTGGAGGGAAGTGTAGGGTTTACGAAAGTTGCTCTTTTTGTTTGGATTTTTGTTGCGATCTTGCTCGCTTCCTTTGCCGTTGTGCATCACGCCGATATCTTAGCGGAAAAATTGGGAGAACCTTATGGAACGCTCATTCTAACACTCGCTGTGACGGCGATTGAGGTGATGATGATTTCTGCCGTGATGTTGACCGACACGAGCCCGACTTTAGCGCGCGATACGATGTTTTCGGTGGTCATGATTCTCTTGGGAGGAATTTTAGGATTTTGTTTATTGATTGGAGGCTTCCGATTTCATGAACAGCAATTCAATCTCAAGGGAGGAAAAGCATTTTTGAGTTTGATCATTCCTTTGACCGTTTTAGCCCTTGTGATGCCTAACTTCACAACGGGAGGGCATGGATTTTTTTCAAACCTTCATGCCATGTCTATTGTGGTTCTCTCAACGCTGATCTATGGAATTTTTTTAGCAGTACAGACAAAGTGGCATGCGGAATTTTTCCTAGAGTCCTCCATCCTCTATCCCAATAAGAAAAAAGAGCAACACGCTTTAACTTCTCGCACTGTTCGAAAAGAAGGACGGCTTATATTTTTTCATACAGTGATGCTGTTGTTGTACATTCCTGTTGTTATTTTTCTCTCTAAAAAATTAGCGCTCCTCTTTTCTTTAAAACAAGCGACAGGAACACCCTTCGTTACAGAGTCAATAAGAACAGCGCTGGATGGATTCATTGTCGCCGTTCTTATTCTGGCCCCAGAGGGATTCGCTGCGATTCAAGCAGCTCGAAAAAATCAGATGCAACGTTCTGTGAATATTCTGCTCGGCTCTGTCTTGGCGACGATCGGGCTCACGGTTCCTGCTGCGCTTGGAATCAGCCTCTTCATCGGACATCCCATCCATCTTGGACTAGATGCTGCTGACATTACGCTTTTAGTCATGACGCTCGGAAGTTGCATGATCACTTTTAGTCAAGGGGAGACGAATGCGTTTCAGGGATTTGTGCATTTACTGCTCTTCTCCATCTATATCGTCTTCATGTTCGACTAAAAATGGCCTCATAAAATCTACTGAGGCGTTCAGCAGAGCAGAACTGAAGCTGCTTTTGTTAGGACGATCAATCCTGTATCGGAAGTCACTGGATTCCAGCGTTCGCTGGAATGACGTTGTTTTTATAATCAAAGTAACAACTTACGTTGCTCAATCATTCCTGCAAGCGTGAGTATATTAAGCTTTCGTAGAGAAAACTCCCATGCCACGCTCCGTCATTCCAGCGGACGCTGGAATCCAGTGACTGCCTACTCGATAAAGATTTATTTTAAAAATTTTCTCCAGCTCCCAGCCTTTTATTTTTTCCAAATAGGACGGGCTAGCCAATAAGGCGAGGCCACACCCTCCTGATATCCTTTGAGCGAGGATTGAGAGGAATTGATGCGGAGGTTGCTGAAGGTTCCATCTGCGTTTTCCCAGCGCTCATGCCAGACGATAGCTGCTTTAAGGCGCGGATATTTTTTTTTAGTCATGGCCAGAAAGGCATCGCGAAACCATTTTCCTTTTATCTCGCTCTCGTGCGGTTCGGCGACGCCCCATTCTGCCAGCATAATGGGTTTGTTAGGATCAAGGTTGCAAAGCTCTTTGTAAGGCCATTCGAGAAGAGGCTCAAAAAGATCCCAATCTTCTTTTGCAAATTGTTTTCCGTAGAGACTCATGGCAAGCCAATCAACATAATTAGGGCCTGGATAGTAGGCAGTAGCTAGATTCCACGCTCCATTGGGATAAGAATAATTGTTTACATGAAACACCCAAAGAATGTTTGTTGCTCCACGCGCGCGAACGCGATCGACGACATAACGGTAAGCCTGTTTGTATTTTTCAGGACCAGCGTAACATTTTTGTTTATCTTTTTTCTCTCCTGAAGTTTTTCCTTTGCCATAAAAATATCCCGACCAAGGAAACCAAGTTCCATTCATTTCGCATCCAAAGGCGACAAAGAATTGAGACGGGACCGATTTTGCGCCATCAGCCCAAGTATCGATGTAGTGATCCCATTTCCCGCTCAAGATTTTATCGAGGGCAAATTTATCAGGGCCGTGAATCTCTCCATTATCAAAAGGAGCATCCCATGGAGACCAATACAACAGCGGAACAGCGCCATAAGAACGGACCAAGTTAACTTGTTCGGTTGGGAATTTTTGCCGAGCCCAAAAAGAGCCGAACCCAATTAATGCCTGATGTTTTTTGACAAGCGTTTCAAAATTTTCCATCGCTTCTAACGTCACTCCATCTTCTCCTTCGCCAAAATCAACATAGGCGCCGGTGTAGGCACCATGCTCTGGAACGACGAGCTTGTCGTAAATTGGCGGTGTTGGAGCCGCTGTTAAAAATGATACAGAAATTAAAAAAAGGAAAATTGTTTTCATAATCGGACAATAGGGGGGTAATTTTTTTCTTCCTGCAACCTGTCACCTGTCACCTGTTACCTGTTACCTGTTACCTGTTACCTGTTACCTGTTACCTGCAGCCTGCTTATACCATTCCACAAATTTAGGAATTCCAACCGCAAGCGGTGTTGTGGGATTATAATGGAGAAGTCGACGAGCTTTGCTAATGTCAGCACAGGTGAGAGGCATGTCGCCAGGCTGTTCCGGAAGTTGTTCAATGATGGCCTTGCGACCAATTGATTGTTCCATCATAGCAATGAGTGCTGACAACGTTGTTGTTTCATTTTCACCAAGATTAAAAATATCAAAGAGGTTTCCTTCGTACGTCATGGCGCTGAGGACCCCCTGCACAATATCATCGATATAGGTGTAATCGCGGCGGGTGGATCCGTCGCCAAATTGTTTGATCGATTGACCGCGACTAATCGCATTAGTGAAATGATGAATAGCCAGATCAGGGCGCTGTGCTGGGCCATAGACAGTAAAAAAACGGAGGCAGACTGTTCTCATTCCGTAAAGATAAGAAAAATTGCCGCAAAATTGTTCGCCAGCAAGTTTGGTGGCGGCATAAGGACTTAGTGTCTGAGGCAATGGTAACGCTTCATGAAAGGGAACAACCTTAGAAAGCCCATAAACAGAGGAACTGGAGGCGAAGAGAAAACGATGGCAATGATTTACGCGCGCAGCTTCTAATAAATTGAGGGTGCCGTTGACATTAGTTTCCAAATAAAGTTTTGGATTTTGAATCGATGGGCGCACACCAGCTCGTGCCGCAAGATGGATGATCGTCTCTGGCTTAATGCGTTTGAGAAGCTGATGAATTTCTTTTTCATCACGAAGATCAATCGGTGCAACCTCACAATCCAGGTCGGCAATATTGTTGCGCTTGATAGCGGGATCGTAAAAATCATCAAAATTATCGATGATCGTAACGGTATCTCCTTTCTTGAGAAGAGCCCGCACAACATGAGATCCAATAAAACCAGCGCCTCCGGTGACAACAACATTCATGGCGAGGAGGGTAGCATGAGCCTGTTGCAAATTCTACTGAAATTCAGCATTGTGTTGTCGCAGGGCAGGAGCATTTCACGTGTTTTGATACACAGGGGTCTATTAAAAAAGTTAGTACTTAAAAATAGCCTACGGCAAAACCATGTAGCGTGCCACGAGATTGAACTCACGGCGCTGTGCTGATAGAGGCAGGGAATGGGTA
>JAPLTJ010000073.1 GCA_026398175.1 Verrucomicrobiia bacterium
CCATCTAATTCTTCCTTGCCTGCTCGCTTTCCTGTTCCTACCCTCAAGTCTAACCTAACAAAAAGTAACACACCTTTGAGTAACCCATAATGCTAGCTTTTCAGAGCAGAGTGTTGCACTTCACTTTTGAAACGGCGTGTCCATGAAATAGCCGATTACAATTTCATTGAGTTCAGCGCAATAAAATATCATTGGAACCTTTTGCCTGCTTATGCCGAATTTCTGGCGACGTCTTCACTCTCATGATGTGCTTGAAGATCTCGATGCGGTTCGAGGAGACCGTTGAAAAACCATCCATAATTTTTCTTAGGTCTATTGACTTTTCTAAAAAAGTTATTATTTTTATCTCACTTTGCCAAAAGAAGACAATAGGCAACACTTACTTTATACGAACATGAAAAACATCTCTTGAAATAGCCCTCGTTAGAGGGCGGAAGACCGAATGAATAGCCTCCACTGTTGTTGGAGCTATCGCCCCTTAACACCTCAAGAGATTTTTTTATGTCACCTATTCAGTTTAAAAATGCGAGTCTCTCATTTAGGGAGAAGACTTGTTTCGAAAATTTTAATACTTCCATCAACTACGGAAGCCGCATTGCCTTAATCGGTCGCAACGGAAGTGGAAAATCCACTTTCCTCAAAATGCTTCACGGAAGCAGTGATCCTACGAGCGGCACGATTCAAATGACTAACGATTCTGTCGTTGCTTATGTGCCTCAAATCATTGAGGATTTTGAATTGCTCAGCGGAGGAGAACGTCTGGTTCAGGCCTTGGAAGAGGCTCTGAGAGTTAATCCCCATCTCTTGCTGCTAGATGAACCAACAAATCATCTTGATCGGCAACATCGAGAATACCTCCTGCGGCTGCTTCAAGAATACGATGGCACACTTCTTGTTGCTTCGCATGATCCCGAATTATTGCGCAACGCAGTTGATACCTTGTGGCATCTCCATGAAGAAAAAATCACAATTTTTTCAGGAGGCTACGATGACTACCTGCATGAAATTGGAGTTCAACGCGAGCATCTCGAGCAACAACTCCGTCGCATCGATCGCGAACAAAAAGCAACTCATTATGCTTTGATGAAAGAACAAGAGCGGGCTAGTAAACGTAAAGCGCAAGGCGAGAAAAAATATGCTGGCGATACGATAGCCCTGAGAGCAGCTCAAGGAAAGGGAGAGATGACTCATAATAAAAATAAAAAAGCTATTAGAATAACAAGGGATGATTTGTTAGCACAACTCTCAGGGCTTTACTTGCCAGAAATCATCATTTCTAAATTTTCTTTGACGAGTGGAGAGGTCGAAGATCGAGTGATTGTTTCGGTGAGTGCTGGCTCAATCGGTTATGCAGAGGAGAAAATGATTTTATCCAATGTTTATCTCTCGTTGATGTCCAAGGGCCGCATAGCACTGCTTGGAAAAAATGGGAGTGGCAAGTCAACGCTCATCAAAGCATTGTTGGGTGATGTAGAGGTGATTCGGAAAGGTGAGTGGTACGTTCCAAAAGTAAAAGAGATTGGCTATCTCGATCAACACTACTCAACACTTCCACCACGGCAAACAGTGCTTGGATCACTATCAGAACTAGTCCCATGGCCTCACTCGGAGCTGCGGCGTCATTTGAATGATTTTCTTTTTCGAAAAAACGAAGAGGTTTATCGCCCCATTCATCAACTCTCTGGAGGAGAAAAAGCGCGTCTCTCGCTTGCTCTCATTGCAGCAAAAACACCGCGACTCTTGATTTTGGATGAAGTGACTAATAATCTTGATCTGGAAACACGCCAACATGTCATTAATGTTCTCAATAATTATCCAGGAGCGATTATTGTGATTTCTCATGATGAAGATTTTCTTGATCAGATTGGAGTGGAGGAGTTCTATGATGTTTCGAAATGGAGGTGATTTTTAATCGTCATGATTGGAAAGAATAGTAGGCTTGATCGAGATGAACAAATGCGACAATAAATTAGCACCTTCTTGGAAATTGAAACTCCTCTTCGATGGAGATTGTTTTTTTTGTAAACGTGAAGTTGCTTGGATGGCGAAGCGAAATAAAAAGGGATATCTCGCTTTCGAAGATATTGCGTCTCCCTGCTTCGACCCCGCTTGCTACGGCCTTACTCAAGCAGAGGTCATGGGGGGTGATCCATGGCATTTTGCATGATGGACGCATCATTGAAAAAATAGAGGTCTTTATTGAGGCCTATCGATTATTAGGTTTCGGTTGGTTGGTAGCACCTCTCTCTTGGCCAATCATTCATTCGATGGCGAACATTGCTTATGAAATTTTTGCGCGCTATCGGGTTCCGTTCGGGAATTTTTTAGTAGCTCGATCATGTCGTGGTCATAGCTGCAGTATTTCCAAAAATAAGTGAGGCTTAATTTTGAAGTTCTTTTAAAATGAGTTCAGCGCTGCTTTTGCTGTACTCACCAGAGGTTGATGAAAGCACGGTTCCATCTTTGCTAACAACGAGAACACAAATAGAGTTTGACGAAGTGAGGCCCTGTGATTTTAAAAATGAGTCTCGATTTGTATAGATTGTCCAGACATGCCCTCGCAAGTCATGATCGGTGATGCACCGCTTCATTCCCTGATCAATCCAAGAGTGCAGAAGTTTCCATGGTTTTTGGAGAAGCAGTATTTCAATCCAAGTAATTTTACTTTCTGGAGCACGCAGTCCTAATCCATCAATCCAAGAGTCGATTGAGTTTTGCTGTTCTCGCTTAAAAGCAAACAGCAAAAGTGTTTTTTCTGCTGGAAGGTTATGAGGAATGACCCAGTTGTTGCCATTAATACCATCTCCCCAAAATAAATGGACTATAAGACGCTGGAAGTTTGGTGTTGAGCAAGGCGGAAGAGTGCAGCGCTATGCGAACATAACGCCAGATCTGACAACGAAGCTCAGCGCCAAAATAACAAGTCAGATGGTCGGAGATGGTATAAGATCACGAGCGTGAAGGCGCGGAATAGTCATCTTATCATTTGATGATGAATACGCTTATCCAAAATAAAAATTAGAAATGAGAAAGCGCCGCTTGCATTGCAGATTCAGCCTGGATCTCAGGACTACATCGCATTTTCTCGCATTAACTGATGTAAGATCGGCTGAAGTTTTTGCAATTCATGAGGAGAGAGATGGTCGATGAAAAGAATGCCGTTAAGGTGATCGACTTCATGCATGGCAGCGCGGGCGAGGAGGCCTTCGGCTTCGAGCTCGAGTTGTTCTCCCTCGAGTGATTGATAGCGAAGTTTGATGCGAGCAGGACGTTTTACTTTACCATAGATCTCAGGGAGGCTGAGGCAAGCTTCATCATCTGTGGAAGTTTTACTACCTACAGGAATGATTTCTGGATTAATTAAGACGATGGGCGAGAGGCATTCTAAATCAATCTGTTTTCCATTCACCCAAGCTTTGCTGGGACGGTCTTTCATCGCTACGACAACATCGAGAACGGCGAGTTGAAGCGAAGATCCGATCTGCTGTGCTGCGAGGCCACAACCATCATACTCGTACATGGCTTCCACCATCTGTTCGGCAAGGCGCTCAATGGCAGGTGTGATTTTTTCAATGCGACGTCCTTTGCTCCTCAGTAGAGGATGTCCGTAATAAAAAAGATCAAGCATAGTATCAATGAGTGGTAGAAGTGCGTGTCATGGTTGGAATATTTTTGATGCCGGCTGTCTGTAAGGCATCAAGAACTTTAACAACGGCGCCGAAGGGAGCATCTTTATCAGCTTGCATGGTGATTTTACAATCAGGATAAGTTTCTTGTGCCTCTTCAATGGCCTCAGCAAGATCATCTAGAGCGATCGGTTTGTTATCAAGAGTCACGCTGTCAGCTGATTTGATTTGTAAAATAATATTTTTCTTAACTGGCGCAGCGGCAGAAGGAGCAGCGAACGTTGATTCAGGAAGGTTGATTTGAAGTTGAGAGAGTTTTTGACGAAAGGTGGTCGTGACGATAAAAAAGATCAACAAGATTGCCAAAATATCAATCAACGAAACAATCGTGATAGAAGGGATTCGTCTTTTTTTGGTGTAGAAGCGCATGGGAAAGTAACTCGTTACTTCTTCAAATAAATCTTGGTAATCAATTCAGCGGTGACGGCTTCGATTTCAATAGCGATCATTTCAACGCGACGAGAAAGATAGTGAAAGGCCATGAGGCTTGGAACAGCCACGGCAAGACCAACAATCGTGGAATTGAGTGCTTGAGAGATTCCTAAGGCGACTAGTTGAGTGTCACCTTTATCTCCAATATTTGCAAAAATATCGACAAGTCCAGAAAGTGTTCCAAGAAGTCCGAGGAGTGGTGCAATGCCGGTACCAACTTCTAAAAAGGTGAGTCCTGATTCCAGGCGAGAAATTTCATGACGCGCGCGGACTTCAACAGCGTCGAGCGCTTCAGCGCGAGGCCAATCACTATGGTGTATTAATGTTTGAAGAATGCGGCTGAGAGGAGAGTCGTTTGCTTGGAGTTCTTGTGTGAGAGGTTCAAGCGAGGTTGCTGTTTGATATTGGTCTACCGCAAGTTTCAATGAAGAGGGAATGACCTGTCTCAAACGTAGTGCCCAAGAGCGTTGGAAGATGATGGTGAGTGAAATCACGGAAAGGAGCAAGAGGGCTCCCATAAAAAATCCTCCGCGAAGAAAAAAGTCGATGATGGGCATTATGAAGTTGAAGGGTTTGAAAAAGAAATTAACCGCAAAGAGCGCAAGGAGCGCAAAGAAAAAATTTAGAAAAGAATTCTTTCAGAAAATTTGTGTGAATGAAAACTCTTTGTGTTTTCTTTGCGTTCTTTGCGGTTAATTCCTCAGTCGGAACAAATCGTAAAGCGATATTCGACATCCAATTTTTTGCCTTGAAGGGTTGTTGCTATTTCTGGAGGGATAGCAGGGAGCTTAGCTTCCATGATCGATTTCAAACAACAATCAGCAAAGCTTTGGTTGGAGCTGTTAGTGAGGAGGTTTAATGTTTCTATTTTTCCTTCTTGAGTGACGTAAAAAGAAATGGTGGCTGTTCCAAAACTCAGTAATTCCATCCGATGATCCACGTAGTAGCGCCAGCGCGAGCTGATTGCTTCCGACAATGTTTTTTTGTAGCGGCCGAGAGGAGTTGCTTCTGCAGCTACACATGCTGACCCTTTGTTGGAAATGCTTCCACTAATCATCGAAGTGCGAGAGGTCTCTTCATTATTTTTTGCCGCAGAAGAGAGGTGGCCCATCACCGGTTGGTCAGGAGCAGGAACGGCAACTGCTTCTGCTGCCTTAACGGAAGAAAGAGCTTTGTCATCAGAATGAATTTCTTGTGGCGAGGTGAGAGCAGGTGAAACCGTTGATGGAGGTTGAGTTTGTTCTCCTACCGAATGATCGGCCTGACGAAACGAGAGGGTATCTTCTTCGCGACCTTGCTGGGTCGGGAGAGGAGCTTTTCCTGTCGGTGGGAGTTCACTCGCAGCAGCCGTATTTTCATAAGATTGAAAAGCTGCCTTCTCTGGGGCTTTGTCTAGAGGGTGTGTGGAAGTGGTATCGACAACGGGACGCTCTTGCGAAAGCGGCGACAAATCAAAAACAATTTCAGGAGGAGTTGCTATCGGTGATTTTTTTTCTTCATGATGGCGAAGATGTAGCAAGGTTGCCCCGAAGAGCAGGAATAAAAAGGCATGAACCAGGAGTGAAAAGAGAAACGAGAACAATTGGCTCGCCTGTCTCCGAAAATTATTCTTCCTTTCGCTATTTTCAAAGTTAACGGCCTTCATTGATTGATAAAAACTGGGTAAATAGAAGAAGTAACGAGTATTTTTCAGATCAAAATAAAAACAGCATTTCGAAATTTGTAATTTGGCACGATGTATTTTAAAAAAAAAGACTTCTCCGGAAATTTCAAAACTCGTTACCCGTTACTTTGTCTGTAATAGGACCAGTCATCAAACAAAAATAAATATTCATTTTCAAATGATAGCTTCATTTTCAAATAATGGCCGGATCTCCATAGAGTGTAGAAGAAGTTGTCCTGGTGATGCGAACCTTAAAAATTTCTCGATGGAATCGTTCTCCTCCTTCGAAGATGACAATTTTATTTGTGCGGGTGCGACCTGCAAGTCGCAGTGGATCATTTCTGCTAGGGCCTTCACAAAGGATTTCTTGAAGCGTTCCAACACAGGCATTTAATTTTTTAGCAGCAGAGGCATTGATGACCTCTAATAAATCTTTGTTGCGAAATTCTTTGATTTCTTCGGAAAGTTGTCCCTCCATCGTGGCTGCAGGTGTATCACCACGTTGGGAGTATCGAAAAATAAAAGCGTTGTCAAATTGAAGTTCTTCAGCGAGCTTGCGGCTTTCTAAATAATCTTCTTCGGTCTCTCCAGGAAAGCCAACAATGATATCCGTGGTGATCGCAATTCCAGGGCGTGCTGCACGAAGATCATGAACTAACTTGCGGTACGAAGCAGCTGTGTAAGGACGATGCATCGCTTTGAGAATGCGGTCAGAGCCTGATTGGACGGGGAGGTGGATGTGCTCCATGATTTTTGGTAAACGTCCAATGCAATCAACGAGGTCTTTGCGGAAGCCCATGGGGTGAGGGGAGGTGAAGCGAATCCGTTCCAATCCTTCTACGGCATGAAGAGCTTCAAGGAGTTGGACGAAGGGACTTTTTTCATCAAGCTTAGGCATTTCGTGACGGCCATAGAGATTGACGATTTGGCCTAGCAGCGTGACTTCGCGGACACCGTTGGCAACGAGCTGTTCTACTTCACTAACAATCTCTGCGATAGGGCGGCCTCGCTCAGGGCCTCGCGTTGTCGGAACAATGCAAAAAGTACAATGCATGTTGCAGCCTTGCATAATCGAGACAAAGGCTGCTGCTTGAGACTGCTTCCTAAATTCTACTGCTGATGCGAATTGCGTCGTCGCTCCGGTGCTCGCGTTCTCAAGTACGTCTTGTACACTGCGGGTCTGCGCGCCGGAGGCTCCTGGCACTTCATCACCAGCAGCGAATTTTGAAAGCAGTCTATTTTCAAAAATGAGATGATCGCGAATGGTGTTTTGAGAACCTTCTTCAATTCCGACATCAACAATAGGTGGTCGTGCGGACAAAGCTAACGTGTTGAATTCATCTTCTTCTTGAGCGCGGACAGTTTCTTCGCGGCGTTTTAAAGCTTCTGTGACGTAATCAGCAACGCGATGGAATTTTTGTGTGCCAACGATGAGATCAACATGGGGAGTCTTTTCTGCTAAAGCTCCTCCCAGGCGCTGAGCCATGCATCCGAGATAACCAAGGACGAGTTGAGGCTTGAGGCGTCGATTTTTTTTGAGGAAGCCCATTTTTCCGATGGCTTTGCTTTCGGCCATTTCACGGACGCTACAGGTGTTCAATAAAATGACGTCGGCTTCCTTTTCATGAGGAGCGATGGTGTAACCATGAGCTACCAAATCGCGAGCGACTTGTTCGGAGTCACGCTCGTTCATTTGGCAGCCATAGGTCTTGATGTAAACGGAGGGCATAAAGGAGAAGTAAAGTGTAAAGAGTAAAGGGTAAAGAGTGATGAGGCAAATTGCAACTCGCTTGCGCCCGCAAGGCTCGCCCGGGCTGCCTGACGGCAGTTGATCCAGCGGCCCCCCCCGGCCGGCTGTATGTTCTGTGTGGTCTCTTTGTCTAAAGAATACCTCTCGTTAAAATGTGAATTTCGAAATGTTGCTTTTATTTACAATGGAAATACTCTTCACTCTTTACTCTTTACTTGTCTGTGATTAGACCAGTCATCAAAAAAAAAGAAAAATTTCATTTTCAATAGTGACATCCTAAAGAAACGCCGTTTCAAAAGTGAAGTGCAACACTCTGCTCTGAAAAGCTAGCATTATGGGTTACTCAAAGGTGTGTTACTTTTTGTTAGGTTAGACTTGAGGGTAGGAACAGGAAAGCGAGCAGGCAAGGAAGAATTAGA
>JAPLTJ010000009.1 GCA_026398175.1 Verrucomicrobiia bacterium
AACAAAAGGACGCGGTAAACTTGGTCCGCAAAAACCAACTGTACCAATCAAAGACATCCTGTTATATCCTTTGACTCGTAACTTTAGAAAAATCCTGAATGCGGAAAAACAGTCAGCCACGTGTTAGCCGAATGTTTACGATCATCTCAGAAAATTTCGTCAGGAGTGACCTTTTTCAAAAAAATTGTGATTATATTTATTGGAGTAATGCTCAACCGAAGGCCAACACTCATTTCAAAGCTGGTGACATTGTTTTTTGTAAAACGGATGAAGTCTTGCGATTGTTTGAACATTTAAGATTAACACGAAAACGAATTGTTTTGGTGACAGGAGAGAGTGATATTCCCTGCAATTTTTTTCGACAGCAATTTTTGCCGTGCAATGTTGTCCAATGGTTTGCCAACAATGTAACTCATCCACATCCGAGGGTAACGGCTTTACCGCTTGGATTGGGTGGAATGCAAGATCTTGTGACATTAAATATTCATTCTCAAAAATCAGATATTTCAAGAGAGCAGTGGCTTTACATCAACTTTCGGCCGGAAACAAATTGTGGTGTGCGACAAGAAATTTATGATTCTTTTCAAGCTCGTGCTCAACAGGAACATTGGATGACGTTTGAGTCTCCTAAAGATCATGGTAACAACGAGGAATTTTTAGCGCAATTAAGACGACATCGTTTTGTCTTGGCGCCTCCAGGAAATGGAGTAGACACCCACCGATTGTGGGAGGCGCTTGCTTTAGGCGCTTATCCAATTGCTCTGAGATCCTCTGTTTTAGAGCCTTTTGAGGCATTGCCTATTTTGTTTGTTGATCACTACGACGAAATCACTTTAGATTTTTTAAAAAAGAATTTTCTAGAGTTTCAAACCAAAGAACAAAATCTTTTCATGTTACAAATGGACTTTTGGGTTCAAAAAATTAAGGATGCAAAGTTGAGTTTGAAAGGAAAAGAAAAGTTAACTTGGAGAAAACGGCTTGAGGAATCTTTTCTCTATGGACTAAGTATTATAAAACGGAGAGCTTCCAAAGAGATCTAATCTATGTTTTTCCAAATTAAAAAATTTTTTGATCGCAAAAAGCGATTGCCTGAGGTTCGCTTGTTGCCACAAGGGCCTTCTCGAGGGACAGTTGTTTTGGGCTATATTTTTTGGCCCTTTAAAGAAGGCTGGGATTCACCAAAAGCACGTGGCCACACGAATGCTTTTGAAGTGGTGACGATAGCAGAAACATATCGACAGCTTGGATATGCTGTTGATGTTATCGAATATCACAATCGCACTTATGTTCCTCCAACTGATACATGTCTTGCAATTGACATCGAGGGGCAATTTGAGCGATGGGATGCTTATTTGGCTAAGACCTGCAAGCGAATCACCCATGCCACAGGAGCACACTGGCTTTTAGCCAATCAAGGAGAGCTCGCGCGGCTTGCTGCCATTCGTGATCGGAAAGGAGTGGTGTTGAGATCACGGCGTCATACGCATCCTCCTGATAATGGAGGAGAAGATGAAATTGTGGTGTTAGGAAATGAATACACGATGAACAGTTTTGCTTTTGCGAAGAAACCGATCGCGCGCATTCCGATTTCCTCGGCTTATGAATTCGAGTGGCCTCAAGAACGAAATTTTTCAGAAGCGAAGAAATTTTTTTTATGGGTCGCAAGTTATGGCATGGTGCACAAAGGACTCGATCTTGTCTTGGAGGCTTTTGCTCAGATGCCAGAATTATCACTCACGATTTGCGCTCGTCCTGAAAAAGAACCAGATTTTTTCCGGCTCTATGAAAAGGAATTACTTCATACACCCAATATTCATGCACGAGGCTGGGTGGATATGGCTTCTCCAGAATTTAAGGAGATAGCGAGAACACATGCTTCCACGATTTATCCATCATGCTCTGAAGGTGGTGGTGGGAGCGTGATTCACTGCATGCATGCAGGAATGGTGCCGCTATGTACTTACGAAGCTTCTGTCGATTTGAATGATTTTGGAATGCTGATTAAGAACGGAACCATTGAGGCGGTCATGGAAACAGCAAGAGCCTTTGCGACCCTTCCTGATCAAGAGGTTCAACAACGTGCAAAGGCTTCCTATGACTACGTGAGAAAATTTCATACACGAGATCAATTTCAAAAAAATTATCGTAAGTTTGCTGGAAAATTGTTGGGCTGCTAAGAACATGAAAATCTTATACGATCCCTACATTTATAAACTTCAACAAGCTGGCGGGATTAATCGTTATGTGAGTGAAATTATTTCTCGTTTACCGAGAACCTTTCATCCTTATATTTTTAAAAAAATAGAAAATAAAGTTCTTGCCCCATGCAATAAAGACCTCAAGTTTTTTTGGTTGCCAGAAATTCTTTCTCGAAGTCCTTGGTTGTTACGGCAGCGACTTCGTTCCATGGATCTGATCCATCCTTCCTACTATCATCTTTCAGCACCATTAGCGTGGAAAAATATTCCTGGCAATGTTGTCGTTACCGTGCACGATTTTATTATGGCACGTTTTGCCGATCGCTATGAACGGAGTGAAAAAGTGATTCAAGATCAAAGCGCTGCTATTAAGCGAGCTAATCATATCATTTGTGTCTCTCAGTCTACTCAAAGAGACCTGTTGGAGCGCTTTCCTCAATGTGCTTCACGAAGTAGTGTCATCCCCTTGGCCTCCTCGCTCTGTTTGCCTCCCAGTGATGCTCAAGGAATCTATCAGCAACGTTATTTCTTATATGTAGGGCATCGGAATTTTTACAAAAATTTTTATCTGACGCTCCAGGTCTTTGCTCTTTTGAAAAAAAAATACGATGATCTTAGATTTATTGTTGTAGGCCCTTCTTGGAGTGATGAAGAAAAAAAACACCTCTATCATCTTGGCGTTGCAGATTCCGTCGACCTCTTAGAACATCCTGATGACACCTTGTTGGCGATACTTTATAAATATTGCGAAGCGCTTTTTTATTTATCCGAATATGAAGGCTTCGGATTGCCTCCCTTAGAAGCTATGAAAATGGGAGCTCCTGTTATCGCGCTGCAGACAAGCAGTCTTCCTGAGGTGATTGGCTCTGGAGGAATTCTCATAGAGCCGGCACAAGCATCTCCGCAGAATATTGCAGAAGCAGTAACATCGTTGCTCGATTCTCAGAAAGAACGTAATGAGTTATCAGAAAAAGCAGTGAGGCAAGCGAATCAATTTTCTTGGGAAAGAACGATGCGAGAGACATTAAAAGTGTATCAACAATTTAAATAGAATTATGAACAAGGCTTTTGTCATTAACCTAGAGGCTCGCGAGGCCACTTTCACAGAGGTGCAACAGGGGATGTTTCCTTATGGGCTAGAGTGCGAACGTTTCGTTGTCACGCCAGATGCGCACAAACAAATAGGATGCACGATGAGTCATCTTGAGTTAATTGCTCGCGCTAAAAACGAAGGATGGCCTTACTTAATCGTCTTGGAAGATGATTGTATGACGTGTGATGCCATGAAAACGTGGCCTCTTATTTTTCAATACTTACTCCAAGAAAAAAACCGATGGGATGTTTTTCTTGGAGGGGCTATGTATGTTTATCCCAAAAAATTGCAGCTCGATTTTAAATCGGAAGAATCCATCAACGTAGAGATCATTGAATGCCTGCATGCAGTAGCAGCTCACTTTATTGTTTATAATCAGAGTTCCTACGATCGATTTTTGCAATGGTATGATCTGCCTGGGCCTCTTGAAAAGCGGCCGAATATTGACAATCTTTACGATAAGTTTCAATTGAGAACTTGGGTAACGTCACCCTTTCTTGCTTGGCAAAAGCCGCGTCCTGGAAATGACTTTACAAAGCCCTTGGAACACGCCGAAGAAAAGCTTCGTTATTTTAGCCGATCGATGAGGGGTTGTTTAAAGTATCGTCTTTTTGGACGCTGGCTAAAGACGATTCAGTGAAAAGAACTTAGTTCAAGATTTCTTCGCAAAATAAAATCGGCGCTGATTGGTTGCTAGAGGATGAGTCGAGAGAATCGGTGGTGCAAGGACAAGGCGTTGAATAATGATCAATGGGAAAACAGAAGCATCAATCACGCTCACTGAAAATCCAGCTGACTCAAATCGTTCTTTTAAATCATCACCATAAATTCTCAAATGATCTTTTTGTCCAAAATGCTGCAGACGGCCTTCTGGAGTCGTGATGGTGGGATCCTCATCAGTTTTTGAAGGAGAATCTTTTTGCGGTGCTGTGATAATAGCGATGCCATTGAGTTTTAAAATACGATGTAGTTCTTTGATGGCGGCGCGATCATCGGGAACATGTTCCAAAACATCGCAGGCAATCACGACATCGAAGCTGGCATCAGCAACCGAAGGCATCGCGCTCATGTTGAGTTTTAAATCAACATCGCCACGATCATAGTCTGTGGAGACGTATTGCGCGGAGGCTCTTTGAATGCGGTGGCGCAGTTGTCGCTCGGGAGCAAAGTGGAGAACTGATTTTCCTTGGAAGATTGTTTTCTCTGAAAGTTCAGTCATGGAAGATTGTCCATCCAAGAGTGCAACAAGCATCCGATGTCTTACCTGACTGCCGCAGTTGGGGCAAACGGTGCGAGCGTGCCAGGGGTCATCAATAAAGTGTGCACCTTGCCAGTGGCAGATGTTGCACTCTACTGCTGAACCATGAAGTTTTTTTAAAAGATTTTTCTTTTTTCTCGCCGCCACAAACAGATGCCAGTAATTACCTAGACAATGCCGTATGCTAAGAGGAATGATATCTTGAATTCTCATTAAGAAAAAATGTAATGAACAAAGCCTTTGTCATCAATCTCGATTCTCGGGAAAAACAATTTAAAGAAGTTCAGCGAGAATTTTTGCCTTTTGGAATCGAGTGTGAACGCTTTCCGGCGATACGCCATGAACGAGGTGCTCTTGGCTGCACGCTCAGTCATCTTGCTCTCATTGCTCGCGCTAAGGAAGAGGGGCGGCCGTGGGTGATGGTATTAGAAGATGATTGTGTTGCTCGCGAGGCGATGAAGCAATGGCCTTTAGTCGCTTCATTTCTCCAGCAGAAACAAGGAGAGTGGGATGTTTTTTTTGGGGGATTGGTTGCCATGTATCCGATGAAAAAAATTGCTACGCTTGCACCCGAACTGACCATTATCGAAGGGCTTCTCCCGCTAGCAACGCACTTCATGATTTATCATCAATCCTCTTACGATCGATTATTGGCCTGGCATGAATGGCGGGCAATGCCTTTTGATCAGAGGCCTGCCATTGATGTTTTTATCCAGTTGAGCCAGGTAAAAACGTGGACCCTTTCTTCGTTTCTTGCCTGGCAAAAACCACATTTTAGTGATGTGCGGCAAAAGATGAGTGATTGCACTCTTGCTTTCATGAGAGCTGAAAAATTAATGAATGCTTTTCTAAAAAAAGAAAGTGAAGAGAAGTAGAGAAATCTAGAATGTCCATTTTTTCTGGACATACTGGAATAGTGAGAAACAAGCTATTTTTATTGGACGGGAGAGACGTTGGAAGTATACATTATGATGTATATGGTCCGCACTCAAATCTATCTTACATTGCAAGAGGCAGCTGCTATTACACGTATGTCCAAGGAGTATTCTCAAGGCAAAAGCGCCTTGATTCGTTGTGCTATTGACGAATTTATTAAACATCGAGAACAAAAAGGCAGGAGAAAAAAATTACATGCGGCATTTGGCATGTGGGAAAATCATAAGGGATTGCCACATTTTGATAAGATGAGATCTAGCTTTGACCGTTTTTAAATTCATGGATTGGCTCATTGATACCGATATTCTTATTGATGCCTTGTGCGGTTCTGCAAAAGCCATTGAATTAATCGAAGATAATTTGACTAAGATTGCTATTTCAGTAATGAGTGTTGCTGCGCTCTATCAAGGTGTACGCAATACCAAGGAACAAAAACAATTGGAATTAACTCTTTCAATGTTTACGGTTTTGCCAATCACTAATGATATCGCTATACAAGCGGGGCATTATTCATCTCGCTATAAAGCAAGCCATGGAACAGGACTAGCTGATTGCCTCATTGCAGCAACAGCGGAATGTCACGGGTTATTCTTGATGACGCTTAATATAAAACATTATCCCATGCTTCGGAAGCTAGACGCTCCTTATAAAAAGTGAGAAGTAATTTTTTAAGATGACAACGATCAGCATCATCATTCCTGCTTACAATGCTGAAGAGACATTAGCTGCAACGCTGCAATCTTGTCTGCATCAGTCGCTACAGCCTCGAGAGATTATTGTTGTTGATAACGGAAGTCATGATGCGACGGCAAAAATTGCAGCGTCATTTGGTTCTAAGATTCACTATTTTTTCACAAAAAATGAAGGAGTCTCGCGAGCTAGGAATATTGGGGCTGAGCAGGCCACAGGTGAGTGGCTTCTTTTTCTGGATGCCGATGATCAATTGCTGCCTTATGCGTTAGAAACATTGCTGACTGCCGCGGAAGTTCAACAAGCAAATGTTGTTTATGGGATGGTGATCGAACGTCGCGAACCCCCACAACTGGCACGGCTCAATGGATTTGATTTTGCTGCTGGTCTTCCTCCGTACGGAGCGGAGCGAAATTTTTGGCGCTGTGCCATCGCCACGCCAGGATCGGCTTTAGTGAAAAAAAGTCTTCATGAAAAAATGGGCGGTTTTGTTACGGGGTATGAACCGATGGAGGATCGCGACTATTGGATCAAATGTGGGCTGCTCGAGAAGATTGCTTTTTGCGACACCGTGGTGCTCGACAAAATTTGGAGACCGTCCTCCCATGGCTCTCAACACAGCAAGCGGATTTATCGAGGTCAACGAGCGCAGCGAGCTTTGAGGCACTGGGCTAGTGAGCGTGGCTGTGAGACGGATTGGATGCCCGATGATCGAATGATCATCAAGTCTGCGCTTGATGAGGCGGTCTGGCGTCGCTGCGTTGATATTTTAAAACCATTGTTAAAAGAAGCGAAGATGGTTGGAGTTTTTCATTGGAAGGCTGCGTTGCTGGCAGCTCTTTTTTCCAGACCACTTCCCAAATGGATGAGCGAGCATGAGGCACGTTGATTATTTCATTGTCGGCAGTGGCTTCTCGGGGCTGACTTTTGCTGAGCGCCTGGCAACGCAATCTGGAAAAACAAGTCTCGTCGTCGATCGGCGAAACCATCTTGGAGGTAATGCGTATGATGAGTACGATGCTGCTGGCGTTTTAATTCATCGTTACGGGCCGCACTATTTTCGGACGAACTCGTCACTCATTCGTGATTATCTTTCTCAATTCACTGAGTGGCATCAAGTGAACTACGAGATTCTATCGTATTCTGATGGGCGTTACTGGAATTTTCCCATCAACCTCAATACGTTTGAACAATTTCTTGGTCGTTCTTCAACTAGCGAGGAGATGGAACAATGGTTAGCAGAGCATCGGATTCCTATCGAGCATCCTGCTAACTCGGAAGAGATGATTATTTCGCAAGTGGGGTGGGAGTTGTACGAGAAATTTTTTAAAGGATACACGCTCAAACAATGGAAGCGCTCTCCGCGCGAGCTTGATGCCTCGGTTTGCGGTCGCATCCCAATCAGAACGAATCGCGACAATCGGTATCTTCGAGAAGAATTCCAAGCGCTGCCCAAGGAAGGTTACACGCGGATGTTTGAACGGATGGTTGCGGCTTGTGGTGATAAGATAACCTTGCAGCTTGAGAAAGATTATCGAGATGTATTTTCTTCAATCACTTTTGATCACATGATCTACACTGGAGCGATTGATGGCTATTTTGATTATTGCTACGGGCCTCTTCCTTATCGATCGCTCCGCTTTGAGCCAGAGTCGTTCACGAAAGAGCAACTAGACCTCTTGCATAACTCTACTGGTGACGCGCATTGCGTCGTCGCTCCGGTGCTCTCGCCATCGAGTGCCTCATGTACACTCAGTCGCTGTGCGCCGGCGGCTCCTGGCACTGCATCGCCAGCAGCGAGTTCTCCAAGAGGTCTATTGACTGTTTGTGAAAGCAATAGTGCCAAAAAAGGATTTTGGCAGCCAGCCATGCAAGTGAATTATCCCAATGAGGAAGCCTTCACGCGTATTGTTGAAATCAAGTACGCGACGGGACAACAATGTGAGAACACTACCATTGTTCGAGAATATCCTGATGACTATGAACCAGGCAAGGAGGCCTATTATCCAATACCAGCTGCCGATGCCACAGCGCTCTACCAGCGATATAAAAAGCTTGCTGATTCAGAACAAAATGTTTCCTTTATTGGTCGCTTGGCAACTTATCGCTATTATAACATGGATCAAGTCGTCGGCATGGCGCTTGCCGAATTTAAAAAGTTAGAAAAAATCTCATGATCAATAGGACTTTTGTATTTGCAATACTCTCTTTTGGAGGCTTTCTTCAATATTGGTTATGGGAACGGGCGCATGTTTGTTCTATTGCTTCCGTGGGATGCATGCTGCTTATCAGTATTGTATCGCTCCTTTATGGAAATCTCATTTTGCCTTTGCTTCCACTTCCAAGAGAGATTTCTGGACAGCGTCCCATCCAATTGCTGTTAGGTTTTTTGATTTTTAATACACTGCTTTTTATCGTTGTTGGTGCACATCTTTTGAGCGTAAAAAATGGTTTTTTTCTGTTCGCAGGCATTGCTTTTTTAGCGGCTGTGTTAAGTTTTTGGAAAACAAAGACGATAGCATCAACTCTAAACCTGAGAGAAGAACTTCCAGGGATGATTTGTCTTTTGCTCTCTGGAGTTGGAGCGACCTTGTTATGCTGTGATCCTTTGAGCATTCCTGCCAATGAGAATGGAATGATCTATTTTCCTATGTGGGGAGATAGCTTTTTTCATGCACGTCTGATTAGCGCTTTTGCTCAAGCTGATGCGTTTCACCAAATTTCTAATGCACAACTCAGTGGAGTGCCACTTCCCTTCTATCATTACGCTGCTTACTTGATGTCGGCAGCAGTTGTTTCATTCACGCAAGTTAATGCTTATGCAATTTTTTCTTGTTTTTTAATGCCTGTCGGAGTTTTTCTTTTGGGCTTAGCTGCGTTCACGCTGACGTCTGCTTTTTGGAAGGGTTGGCCAGCAGTGGCAGCGACAGTGGCTGTGATTTTTTTACCAGATGCCTACTACCAAGGTTTTCAAAATAAATTTCTCAGCTATCATTTTCATCTGCATGTTGGTCCGGCAAGCTTCTATGCAATTGGCTGCGCCGCTCTCGCCTGGTTCTTCATGATTCAAGGATGTCGGCAAAAAAAATTATCCTTGGTTCTTGGGGGGTATCTGTTTTTGGGAATAATGTTGTCTTATAAAGCTCAACTTTTCGTTGCAAATGCATTTATTTTGTTGCTCTTTCCCTGTTTCTTTTTTCTGCAATGTGGAAAAAGAAAAAAGTTTTTAATGGCATGTTGCGTGACGCTTTTTTTTGCTTTCGTTGTTCATCTTTCACAGCGTTATCCTTCTATTCCCGTGATTGCTCTCAATGGAGGAGGGATGCATAAATATTGCAAAGTGCTTTCTCAATGGACAAACAGTGGGTTTTTGCATTCTTTTTTATTAGAAAATCTCTGGCTGCATCCGCTCTCTTTTCCCTGGTATCACCTGCTTGCTGGAACAATGCTCTATTTTTGCACATTGGGACTTTGGGGAGCAGGAGTCATGGTGGTTCTTTTTTGTCTACGCCGAAAAGTTGATCAGGTGGTTTGGTTTTTTCCGCTTTGGATTATTGTGAACTACCTTGTTATGTCGATGGGACTTCCTATGGATTCAAGGCACCTCCTAGATCCTGAAGAGCTCCTGAATCGGCCGCTCATGTTGGCTTATTTTGCGATAGCGGCTTGGACGGCTGGTGCTTTTTATTTTTTGTTGTGCGGTAATCAACTTCCTAAAACTATTTTTGGGAGAGCTTCCGCGTGTTTGATGTTACTAGGGAGTCTTGCTGCGCCACTCTTTTTTGCACACGGATTGCAAACCATGCCGATATGGAACATGACATTAAAGTCGAGCGATGTTCGTGCTCCCATGGTCGAAGCACTTGATTTTATCAGGAACAAAAGCTCTGCTCACGATCTTGTTCAAGATTCTGAAAATGATCCTCTCTCTGTTATTACTGGCTTGGCAGAACGACAAGGTTATCTCGTGACTAATAATGCGAATAGGGATGTAGCAAAAATGGATCCTGTAGTAGCAGAGCGATTCAAGGAGCTTAACGCATTTAAGCAGATGACAACAGAGAGTGAATTAAAAACATTTATACAGAGTCATTCCATTGCTTGGTATTTACTGAGGCCTGAAACTGAAGTAGCGTGGCCTGATTCTTTTAAAAATAGTGCCATATTTCAAAGTGATGGATATCGTGTTTATTATTGGGCGCATTAAGTCCAATGCTTGTTATGAAATCACTTTCAAAAAAACTAATCGGTGGGGCTGTATTCTTCTTAAGTTGTATTGCCTTTCTTTCGTTTATGTGGCCCTGCTATCGTGCTTTCCTGCCGATCATGGTCAACACGAATGAAGGATGGAATGCTTTTTTTGCTGACGCGGCGATGGGAAAGATGCCGCTCTATCCTAGTTTGGACAGGCTCATCACGAACAACTATCCGCCGCTTTCTTTTTACGTTGTGGGAGGTTTTGGAAAAATATTAGGTGATCCGATTCTTGCTGGAAGAATTCTTTCTTTGCTCGCCATCATTATTATTGCTTTTTGCATTGGAAAAATCGTGCGGCAATTCGGAGGCTCGTTGCAGGCGGCGGTTGTTGGAAGTGCTTATTTTGTCGGCACGATATGCCTCTCTTTTCGTTGGTATGTTGGCGTGAATGATCCTCAGCTTTTAGCTCAAGCGATTATGATCGTTGGTTTTTTTCTTTTTTTGCGAGCAATGGAACGCGATGCCAACTACTGGCTGCCGCTTCTCATCATGGTGGTAGCAGGCTTTTTGAAACACAACATCATCACGTTGCCGCTTTCTGCCATGTTAGGACTGGTGTTGTGGCGGCGTTGGAGAGCGCTAAGATTTAGTCTGCTTTTTTCTGGAGTGCTCGTTGCGATTGGTCTGGCTTGCTGCTATTGCTGCTACGGGGCCGATTTTTTTCATAACTTTTTAACGCCTCGTTCATGGATGCCAGAAAAAACAATGGATGCTCTTGGGGACTTGCAGAGTTTGGTGATTGGTATGTTTCTCTGGTTGTTAATGGCATCCAAAGAATGGCAGCAGAGGAGAGTGCAGTTCATCACGATCATGATGATCATGGCTCTTGTTCTCGGACTTGTGCAGCGACTCGGGAGTGGTGTCTTTGTGAATGCTCAATTTGATCTTGTGATCGTTGTTGCCATTGCGATGGGACTGGGGTTTCAACTTCTTGTGGATCAAAAAAAGGAACTTTCTCAATTGCTCTGGCTCCTCTTTCTTACAGGCCCATTGATTGTTTCTCCCGATCTCTTTTCGTTCACCCAAATTTTTTCTTTCTCAGGTCGTGCCGCCATCAAACAAGAAGAGCAAGAAATGAATCAACTCATTGAAGAAGTTCGCACTTCACCAGTTGATGTCTTTTGCGAATCGTACATTACTTACCGTGCAGGAAAACCATTTGTTGTTGATGCCTTCAATGTTGAAGAGAGGATCAAAGCAAAAAAACTTCCAGCAGATGCTGTTGATCGATTGATTAAGGAAGGCAAGCTTGTTGAGGTAAAACGCGAGTGGTTAGTGGGAGAGGAGTAGATTATTATTTTTCGTTATCATGCCTTATTTCAGCGTCATTACTCCTTCTTTTAATCAGGGGCGTTACTTGCAGACAACGTTGCAATCTGTTGTTGAGCAGAAAGACGGAGGCTATGAGCACATCATCATTGATAATTGTTCAACAGATGAAACAAAAGAGGTCTTAGCTGCTTGGTCTCGAGATCCGCATCTTGCGGTCATCGTAGAGCCAGATCGGGGACAGTCAGAAGCTGTGAATAAGGGGCTTCGTCTTGCTCAAGGTGAGATCATTTGTTGGCTTAATAGCGATGACGCTTATCCTCCAGAAACATTCCGCAAGCTCCGAGAGATTTTTAGCAATTCTGAAATCGATATTGTTTTTGGAGACGCCGTACAAGTTTTTGATGACAAAAAAAATAGTCCACAGCGAGTCATAGCAAAATTTTCAAATCGATATGATTTCATTCGTTGGTGGAGTTCTCGTGTGAGGCTACATCAGCCTGCGATTTTTTTTAGGCGTTCTGTAATTGAGTCTATTGGCTTGCTCCATGAAGAGCTTCATTATGCGATGGATTATGAATATTGGTGGCGAATGTCAGAGCGTTATCACTTTCATTACGTTCCTGAAGTGTTGGCCATTCAACATCGTCAGCTCGATTCTAAGACGATGAAGGCATGGGATTGTGTGTTGGAAGAACGCGAAAAAATCTTTTCTCCTTACTATGATTTGTTAAAAGAAAAAAAATCTGATTTGCAAGAAGAGCGAGCCGCTACTTTAGCTCAACACTATTTACTCCAATCTTATAGTGTTGTGAGTTCTAATCGTCTAGCAGCGTGGCGTTATCTCAAGAAAGCGTGGCGGGAATCACCACGACATGTCTTGCAATGGTCTTCTCTCGGTTTATTAAAATCTTTTTGTTTTTCATCATGAATGCAGCCATTTTAATCAGTACTTTTGATCGTTACGAAAAGTTAGCGCGTTGGACAGCCGCTCAGGTGGAACGGCAGTGGCCCCAACATCCCCCCGTTTTTTATTCAGGCCTTACAAAACAAGGTGAACAATGCCTTGGTTATTCAGGAGATTCAAAAGATTGGATGAGTGTCACGCTTCATGCTGTTGAACAATTGCAGCAGCGAGGATTTACTCATGCTTATCTTATTTTAGATGACCATCCTCCCGTCGGGCCTTGTCATGAAGAGGCTTTAAACGAAGTGCTCCCAGGGTTAGCTCTTAAGCTCCATGCTACTTATATTGGACTTTTAGGATATGGGCAGCATCGTGGATTGGAGGGAAAAATTTTAGGACGTAAATGTTTTTTTCTAGAGCAAAGTTCGATCGATTATCGCTGGAAATTTTCATTGCATCCTGGACTTTGGAATTTGAAAGCACTTCATACACTTCTCCTTCAACGGATGACAGCATTTGAAGGAGAGCTTCGCACAGCTTGGAATTTTGAGCAACATGAGGATGATCCCCATGATCCGAAAACAACTTTTTTAATACAGCGCTCTTATCGCATCAATGGCACTCGTTTTTTAAAAAAGAAATGGCAAATGGGAGGTGCGATATTGTGCGAAAGTGTAGAACGATTTATTGCTGATGTGATGCTTTTTAAAGCTAAGCTTACTGGTGGCTCTATGGCTAATTATGCTCGTTACTTAGCTCAAAAAAAATTGTTCTGGCGTTACAGCCACTACCTTGGTCCCTATCCTCTTTTTTGGAGTGGTGTGATGCAGCAAGGGAAGCCCAATCAAGATTGGGAGCGATGGTTGCAACGTTCTTCTGATCGAGAATTGAAAGCATCGTGGGCGAGTGTGAAGGAAGAAGTTTTTGGCTGTGCAGAAGAAGTAACGAGTAACGGGTAACGAGTGCAATAGTTGTCTTCGGCAATTTGAATGGAAAAAACTTTATCATGACACATCAATGTTACCGGACTTATTATTTTTTTCTGTTCATATATACTCGTTACTCGTTACCCGTTACGCATTACTTTTCTTAATGTGATTTTCACAACGATTCCCTTTTTTTTCTTTTTTGTTATCGTCCTTGCGAGTTATTGGATGCTGCCTTCGGATCGCTGGCGTCATCCTTTTTTACTTTTTGCTAACTTCTTTTTTTATGGTTGGTGGGATTGGAGATTTACGGCTCTCTTGGCGGTTGTCATTTTGATTTCTTACATTGCAGGCAGGCTGATCGAAGGAGCAAGCTCATCGCGCCGCAAATATTTTCTGATGGTAGCATGTGCGCTCCTTCTTGGGGTGCTTGGCTATTTTAAGTACACCAACTTTTTTTTAGGATCATTGAGAGGTCTCATAGAACAAACTGGAGGACGTGTTGCTTGGACTACGCTTAAGATCATTCTTCCAGCTGGTATCAGCTTCTATATTTTTCAAGCCATTAGTTATATTGTTACCGTCTATCGTGGAAAACTCATAGCGGAACGATCGATTGTTAAATTGGGAGTCTATCTCTCTTTTTTTCCACATTTAGTAGCTGGTCCTATTATTCATGCTCCGACATTTCTGCCTCAATTAGCTAAAAAGCGAATCTTTGATGCCGCTTCATTTGTGAAAGGGGCTCGTAAGTTTGCTCTCGGATTTCTTTACAAGGCTGTTTTTGCTGACCATCTTGCGGCTGTCGTGAATCCTATTTTTTCAACTCCTTCAACACAGACCCCGCTAACTTTATTTGGGGGCTGTTTGGGATTTTATGGACAGATCTATTTTGATTTTGCCGGATATTCCCTGATGGCCATCGGCGTTGCTAATTTACTAGGTTACACGCTGCCTGATAATTTTAATTTTCCTTATCGAGCCACGTCGCTCGTTGATTTTTGGCATCGCTGGCACATTTCCCTTTCAACCTGGCTTCGCGACTATCTCTACATTCCGCTAGGAGGCAATCGCTGTTCGGTGTCTCGAAATTATATGAACATCATCGTGACGATGTTGCTGGGTGGCCTCTGGCACGGTGCAAGTTGGAACTATCTTCTTTGGGGAGGGGTTCATGGCGTGGCTCTTTGTATCAACCATGCTTGGAAAAAAGTTTTTCAGTCACCGTCTGTTTTTCCAAAATCGATGTCCTGGCTGCTAACGCAAGCAGTTATTTTTTTCTGCTGGATTCCTTTTCGAGCAGCAACGTTGCAAGACACACTTTTGATTTTTCAGCAATTTGGAAAAGGCTTTCTGCAGCTGGGACATCTTCTTGTAAATCATATGCCTCTCTCGCCAGCTACAATGGCCTTTCCATGGCTGCTCGTGGTGCTGCCACTCTTTTTTGATATGGCTTTCAATGGTAGTCAGCGGCTCCGAGAATGCTGTAGCATTCGTTCAACCATGCTGTTTTACGGAATGATTGCTATTGCTCTTTTTGTAGGTCTTCTTTTCATGCCCAGTGGGACCATTAACTTTATTTATTTTCAATTCTAGCGTATGCTCATCCTTATTCCCATAATTGCGATGCTGGCATTGGAATTTGTCATGCCTGGAAAAAAGAAAATTAGCGCGCGGTTTTTTCTTCTGATGTTAGGAGGAGTATTTTTTCTTTTTTTACTCCTGCGTTCTTTTTTGCCAGCTTCATTAGTCGATCCTGAAGGCGAAGCTGTGGTGCGAGTGCAGTCGCAGGTCCAGCATCTGCTGAAGCGCAAAGGGTGGCAGCAGCATCCGGTGATCATCTTGGCAGGAAGTAGTGCTACTCAATATGGAGTGAATGGACTAGCGCTTGAACAGCTTCTTGTTCAAGCCGGGTTGCCAGTAACTGTCTTGCAGTTTTCTCTTTCTGGTGCCAACCACTTCGAGCGGCTTTTTATGTTGCGACTTTTTTTAGAAGAAATAGGAGCAGAACATCGAGAGGAACTTAAAAAAGTTCCGGCACTATTATTGAGTGAAGTTTTTGATGCTTACGACGAATCGCCTCTCTACCTTTTTAAAAAAGAGGCTTACACACAACGAGCCATCACTTGGTTTGAGCCAACTCAGGCATGGGCTTCTTATCAAGCTTGGCGGGCTAGTGGAAAGGATCGCGATATTTCCTATTGGACGCTCTGGGAGCATTTTCTCTTAAATCGTTTTGCTGTCGGAAGTTTCTCTTCTTTTGAGACTCCTCGTTATAACAAAAAAATAGAACCGTTCTTTCCTCTTACTGGGACAAAAAAAACATTTCAATACAATCAGGCAGCAACAACATTTCGAGAAGCAGAGGCGTCACCTCGTTTTCAAGAACTCTATCCAGGATGGAAAAGTTATTATCAAACACTTTTTCAAGAAATGGGAGGGACCGTTACCTCGCTCGGTTTTTATGCCCTTCCGACCTTGGAGCCACAGCGGCGAGCTTATCAAGATGCTTTTGCTGCTGCCTTGCCTGCCCATACGACAATGCTTGGGCCACCTTCGAAAGAGTTCATGAACTCACTGCTCGACGAAAAAAATTGGTTTGATGGTGTTCATCCACAACGCCAGGGAGCAGTGTTAGTGACTCGCTGGCTTGCCCAGGAGATTCTTGAAAAATGGACTGACTTGATTGAAACTCGATGGTGTGTCGACAAGTAAAGAGTAACGAGTAAAGGGTGAAGTGTGCTGAGGCAAAAATTTATGAGATCTCTTTTTCTAAAAATACATTCTGTTGAAAAATGCATTTCGCAATGTTGATTTCATTAACAATCAAAAAATACTCTTCACTCTTTACCCTTTACGCTTTACTACAGCTGCTTCACGTTTGCTCTCTATCGTCGCTTGCCAGCAATAATAAACATGATTTCCTTACAAGTATCAGGACTTAACCACATCACGCTTGCGGTAACCGATATTGAGAAATCTTTTTCTTTTTATCGAGATCTTCTTGGCTTCAAGCCCCTAGTAAAATGGGATCGTGGAGCCTATTTTCTGATTGGCGAAGATGTTTTTTGGTTCTGCCTTAATGTTGATGGGCGACGTCAAGCGAATGCGTGTTACACTCATTATACTTTTACAGTTGCTGAAAAAGATTTTAAGCAGATGGAAAAAAAACTTCGTGAAGCTGGCGTTTCTTGCTTTAAGGAAAACACGTCGCCTGGTGCATCTTTTTATTTTCTTGATCCTGATGGACACAAGTTGGAGATTCATGCAGGAGGAGTGAAAGATCGTCTTGAGGCCAAGAAAGCGGACCCTGGTTCTTGGAGAGACGTAGAATGGTTTAAAACATGCTAAAATCCTTACGAAATTTTTTACGGCGATTTTTAGCTCGATGCGGTTATGCGCTTGGAACCTGCTTGATGCGTTTTTGGCAGCGTCCTGCCTGCGAGGCAGACGCTTCTGTCTCCGTTCATTTATTAGTCTCTTCTAAAACATGGCATGCGGGAGTATTGGCTGCCATGAGCTTTGAACTTTTTACGCAACGCCGTTGGAATCTTTTTATTCATGAAGATGGATCTGTTGATGAGAGTGCACGTAAAAAAATAGAGCAAGTTTTGCCAGGAGTTCATTTTATTCCTCGAGTGCTCTCGGAAGAGGTCATGAAAAAACGGCTGCAGCCATATCCTAACTGTCAATTGTTACGACGAGAGCACAATCTCTTTTTGAAATTTTTTGATCTTCCTGCTTTTGCTCCTGGTGAGCGGATGATCTTGCTCGATTCTGACGTGATTTTTTTTAAAAAGCCTAAAGAAATTTTAGCATGGGTTGATTCCAAGAGTGAGGAGTGTTGGTACAATGAAGACACCACAGAAAAATATTGCATTCCTCGCTATGAAATCGAACCGGCACTTGGGATCAAGCTCTGGCCACGTTTTAATAGTGGATTAGTGTTGATGCCGCTGGCTGCGATTTCTCTTCCTTTGGCAGAACAACTGCTCATCACCTTTAAGACGACAGCTCATCATCCTCAGTTTTTTGAGCAGACGCTTTATGCCTTGATGGCTTCTGCATGGAATCAAGGGGGAGCTTTGCCCTCAACTTATGAAATTAGTTGGGGTCTTTTTCGAAAGCCTCACAGCATCTGTCGTCATTACGTTGGTGCTTTTAAGCATGACTTGCTTTACATCGAGGGCGTAACAGCGTTGTTTTTAAAAATGGTCTTTCATTGATAGCGCCAGCTGCTCTTCACTCTTTACCCTTTACTCTTTACGCTTTACTCTTCACTTGTCTGTAATTGAATTGCGCATCAAACAAAAATAAATATTCATTTTCAAATTTAGTTTACTTTCCAAATCTTGCCATGGCCTATCTCAGACAATCTCTTCTTCCTTCTTTTTATCCAGGTTTCTGGTTAAAAACAGCGCTCCATCTCCTGACTCCTGGAGGTTATGGATATATTCGTAAACTTCGCCGCCAACAAGATGCGGCCTATCAACATGAGCGCGACAAGCATGAAGTGCGCCTTAAGCATCATGGCGAAGGTGGATGGAAAGTAGAAAAAGAGGGCGACGTCCTCAAACGTGACTACGCAAATTATGAAGAGTATCTAACTCATCAAAAGCAAAAGCTCGAAGAAATGCTGAAGATGAAGGGTGGATTTAGCAACTGGGATATTTGTGAATTTCGATTAAAATTTTATCAACGCTTTAAACATCTTGTGTCGCTCTTAAGCCCAGAGGCACTGATCCTCTGTTGCGGTGCTCGTCAAGGGACGGAGGTTGAAGTGTTGCATGATCTTGGTTTTAAGAATGCGTATGGCATCGACTTGAATCCTGGTCCAGATAATAGGGTGGTTCGTGTCGGAGATTTCATGAAACTTCAAGAAGCAACTAATTCTATTGATTTGCTCTATACGAATTGTGTCGATCATTCTTTTGATCTCGAAGAAATGATGAAAGAGCATGTAAGGGTGTTGAAGCCCGATGGATTCTTGCTCTACGACATGGGAACCAATATGGAAGAAGGAAGCGGGGGCCCTTTTGAAGCTGTTTCTTGGGATCACACCGAAAATCTTGTGATTCGTTTGTTGCAACAATTTCAAAAATTGATTCGCGCCGAGCGCGATGATGCTTTTGGTGGCGCATGGCTCTGGGTGCTGCTGCAGGGGAAAATAGCAGAAAATAATTAAAGATAAAGAGCGCAAAGAGCGCAAAGCAGAAAAAAGAAGGAGGGAGGAACCGCTAAATTCGCTGAAAAGCGCTAAAACTTGTTCCCTCGAAGGCGGGAATCCATTGCCTTCACTCTTTTTCGTGTTATTTCGCGTATTTCGCGGTTTAAATTCTTTGTGTTTTCTTTGCAGCTAAATTTTTTAAAATTTTGAAAAAAATAATAGGTATTCTCCTTGTTCGAAATGAAGAGCGCTTTGTGGAGCAATCGGTCCATAATGTCATCGACTTTTGTGATCATCTATTGTTAGTCGATCATCAATCATTAGATCAGACGGTTCCTATTCTGCGGCATCTTCGAGATCTTTATCCTGAAAAAGTTTCGCTTCATCAAATTCAATACCCAAGTGAGTCTCACGAGTTGCTTCAACCTTTTGTGGGAAGCGATATTTGGGTTTTTGGAGTCGATGGAGATGAGCTCTACGATCCTGAACGACTCGCAAGCTTTCGCAAAAGAATTTCAGCAGGGGAGTTTGATCAGGAGTGGATGGTTCTTGGAAATGTCTTGCATGTAGACAAGCTGGACGAACAGGCGCATCGCGCTGCTGGCTATTTGGCGCCGCCAAGCCGAAGTATTACGAAGCTTTACAATTTTGCAGCGATTGATGCATGGAAGGGAAACACAGTAGAACGCTTGCATGGCGGTCAGCCGGAGTTTCGACCTGGTTTTCATGAACAAAAAAAGCGATTGCTTCAACATGAATATTCTTGGGAGCAATCTCCATTACGATGTCTGCACCTCTGCTTTCTGAAACGAAGTAGTGTGGAACTTGCAGAGCAACGTCGGAACATTATGGAAATTAGTGCTCGTCGGGGAATGGGATTTTTTAAAAGAATAGTGAGAGCTCTGTTTCATGTGCCAGAGCCCGCTTCATGGAAACAACAACATTACCAACGAGGAGAACGTCAAACAGTCGATACCGTTCCGTTTTTTAAAAAGAAGTTATGAAATTTTTTTCGCGAATTTTTGCGCCTCCTGTTGCTACCGTAGCGATTAATCTTCCTCCTCGGCGAGGATCGTGGGGTGGTGCTAATCAATGGACGGCTCAACTCAGTCGATGGCTTCGTTATCATGGATGGAATGTTCGCTATGATTTAAAAAAAGTTCCTGATGTGATCATTATGACACACACAGGGTTCTCTGCAGGAACCTGCTTTGGAGCGAAGGAAGTCGCTGCTTTTAAAAAGAAACATTCTCATGTTCGCTGTATCCAGAGAGTCAATGACAATGATATTCGAAAAAATTCTTCTGGCATGGATGACTTCTTAGCTGAAAGTAATAGTGTTGCTGATCACACTGTTTTTGTTTCTAAGTGGCTTCGAGATCATCATGCAGCAAGATGGTTTGATCTTTCTAAGCCTCATTCTGTCATCACACCTGGTGCCGATCTTCGGTTTTTTAATCCTATTGGGACCGCTCTTCCTCCTCCAGGAGAGCCTTTGAGGCTGGTGACCCACCACTGGTCGGATAATTGGAATAAGGGGTTTGATGTCTATCAGCAGATTGATGAACTCATCGCTGCTGAAAAAATAAAAAATTTTGAACTCTGGGTTATTGGGCGTTGGCCTCAAGAACTCAAATGGAAAGTTGCTCGGACTTTTCCTTCGGCCACTGGAGCAAAACTTGGAGCATTGCTTCGTCAATGCCACGGCTATGTCAGCGCCTCTCGGCATGAGCCAGGAGCCATGCATGTCGCTGAAGGCTTGCAGTGCGGTTTGCCGCTGCTTTATCATCGCGATACTGGAGGTACGGTAGAACAGGGGCTTCGCTATGGTATGGAAATCGGAGGTGATCTTGCTGAAACGTTGAGATCTTTTTCAGAACAACTTCCTCAACTTCGCGCCAAGCTGCTTGCTGATCCTCCTTCAGGAAGTAAAATGGCTTTGGAATATTTGCAATTGTTGCAAAGGTTGGTTACTACCAATATCATTTCTACGAAATGACATTGGTAGTAAGTTCATAGTTGCTAGTTCGTAGTATGGTCAGCTCATTGTATCATCTGAAAAGGTTGTGTTATGATGGTATAAGACGAAATTTAATATTGATTCACTTATAAAAATGACTGCGAACTACGAACTGCGAACTACGAACTGCGACGATCTTGATAGTCGCAAGCTTAATGTTCACTTTATGCCAGGAGATGGCAAGGGATGGGCTTTAGATGAAGATCAGCGACAAATGCGTCTGGCGTTGAAACACGTTGTGAGGGAAACTTCTTTAGCGCAGGCAGAGATCATCCATACTCCTTTTTGGCAGGGATTAAGCGGAGTTGCTCCCGAAATTTTGAAGCAACGCTTTGTGATTGCAAATGCAGATAACCCTCCTTTTTTCTATCTGAAGCAACCTGATTTTTCATGGGGACAACAAGTCGTTGATCTCTGGATTGCTCGCTCTCAAGAGGCCCTGGAACAGTTTCGCGCCTTGAAACTACCAGTGGAATATATTCCCTACACCATTGATTCGGAATTATTTTTTCCCATCAGTGACAAAAAAGAATTAGACCTCTTACATAATTCTACTGCTAACGCGCATTGCAGCGTTGCTCCGGTGCTTGCGTCATCGAGTATTGGCTATACACTCAGACGCTGCGCGCCGGAGGCTCCTGGCACTGCATCGCCAGCAGCGAATTCTGCAAAACGTCTATTACGAAAACGATTTGGCATTTCTGAAAGCGCTTACGTCATCGCTAATTTTCATCGTGATTCCGAAGGGGGTAATCTCAACACACCAAAAGTTCAAAAGGCTCCTGAGCTCTTCTTGGCTATTTTAAAAGAATTGCGACAGCGAGGTTGTTCGTTTCATGTTTTGCTCGCAGGACCGCGCCGGCATTGGCTTCGAGCAGCTCTTGTGCAAGAAGGAATCTCTTTTACTTTTGTTGGCAAGCAGGACATTTCGGGGGATGATTTCGGAATCAATATTTTGAAGCGTGCTACGCTCAACGAACTGATTAACGCTGCAGATCTCTATTTGATTCCTTCGCGTTGGGAAGGAGGGCCTCAATCCGTTATGGAGGCAGCAGCTTGTCGTTGTAAAATATTGAGCACGCCGCTTGGAGTGGCCAAAGATATTTTGGAACCTGCTTCACTTTATCGATCAGTCGAAGAAGCAGTAAATCAAATTGTGAAAGATCAAGAGACTGGTTTTTTGCAATCGACCGTGCAACCGCAATGGGAAAAATGGCATCGCTCTCACACAACAGTAACATTACAAGAAGGCTTGCAGGGGCTCTACAAAAAGCTTCCCGAGAGATTGCCGCAGCGTCAAGAGACAGCCAGCACCATGGCTCATTATCGGCATCAAGCGCTCCATGTTTTGCGGCGTTGGTTTCGAAGAGGTGGAGCGAAGTCTCCTGTTCGGTCCATCGGATGGAATCATGAAATTGGAAAAGATAGTGATCTTGATAATATTCTTTTAAACGTCAGTAGCGCATTACGCGATTGGGGTGTGAAGCAACATCCTGCAAAGGGAAGTGGTTTGGAAATCATCGGTTGGCCTTCCGAAAAATTACCTCCTCTAAAAAAAGGAGTGCAACGCTTGCAATGGATCGTTCCTCAAATGGGAAAAGAGCATTTTCTTCCCGAGGCTTTGCTGGTGGCACCTTCAGTTCAAGATGTCTTGAACCTTCGTGCTGCAGGTTGTTTTCAACCTGCAGTGGTCTTGCCTTGGCCCATGGCATCAGCGAAATCTCTTTCTGAAGAACCATTGGTAGTGGCCCAAGAAGATCACTTTGCTTCACTTGATATTTGGAAAGCAATGAGTGCAGGACGTCCCATTGTCTATCCGAATGATTCAGCTTACTATGAGCAAGTGTTTCATGCAGGGCTTTCTTTTCAATCCGAAGAAGAGCTGCCGCAGCTGATTCACAAGGCTCGGGAAAAAGCATTGGAATTTCGTTCTCTAGCAAAAGTCTTAACAATGAGAGGGGCTCAAGGACAATTAAAACAACTCATTTCTATTTTAAATGGTAAAAAATAAAATCATGGAAAAACGAATTGCTATCACCGGTGGGCGCGGACGGTTAGCTGGAGTTGCTGCTGTTTATTTTCGTCAGCAAGGATATGAGGCGACTCTTTTTTCTAGAACAGAAGGAGAGGGGATGAGGCTGCTCTCAGATCTTTTTGATCCCAAGATCATGAGTTCCTTTACAGCGTTGATTCATGCTGCATGGAGTACGGTTCCATTTACGAGTGAGGCTGATCCTGGACGAGAAGAGAAAGAGGATCTCCCGTTGTTAAAAAATATTTTAGAAAGCTTGCATCAAATAGAGCAAGGGGCATCAGTTCCCCAATTGATTTTTATTTCTTCTGCGGCAGTTTATGGAAATCAAAAAAGCGAACCAGCAACTGAGTTGGCCCTTTGTAAGCCGCTGAGCGGTTATGCGAGAGCAAAGCTTTCTGCGGAGAAATTGATTTTGCAAGCTGCTGTCCACGAACCTCGTTTAAAATTAGCAATCCTTCGGGTGACCAATCTGATTGGCCTTCCCTCTAACGAAGATATTCCTCAAGGAATTTTACCGAAAATTGTGGAGGCAGCAAAAAATCAGCAAACCCTGCAGCTTTGGGGAGATGGAAAGTGTAGTAAAGATTATCTTTGGATTGATGATTTTCTTGAGGCATTGAAAGCAGCAGTTGAAACATCTGTTCAAGGAATTTTTAATATTGGATCAGGAAAAGTTTTTTCACTCCTCGACTTTATTCAAATTGCTGAAGAGGTCATACAACAACCACTCTCGATCAAACATCACCCTCGCTATCCTTGGGATGTGACTTGTTCCAATATCTCTTCTGCTGCATTCTCCGAAGCTACAGGATGGAATCCTCAGATTAATATTGCTCAAAAGATTAGAGGGTTAATGAGATGACAACAGACTCTTTTCGAAACTCTACTGCTGATGCGAATTGCGGCGTTGCTCCGGTGCTCGCGTCATCGAGTAGCAACTCGCTCGCTCCCGCGAGGCTCGCCTCTTCGAGGCTGCCTTCGGAAGTCGATCCAGCGGCTGCCACGCCGCATGTATGTAACTATACACTCAGTCGCTGTGTGCCGGAGGCTCCTGGCACTTCATCACCAGCAGCGAGTTTTGAAAGAAGTCTAATGTCTTTGTTTGTAATGATCGCTAATCTAGTCAGGGGATTTTTTGATCTTCCGGAGCGCCTTCTCATTTTTTTAAGACGAACATCCATTTATCGATCAAGTTGCAAAGAGCCTGTAGTGGCCTTTGGTGAGCTGTTAGATCATCGAGGACTGATTCATGGAGGTGCTGTTAAGCTCCTTTCGCTGCGTGATGGAATGAGTAATGATGAAAAAAATTTTAATATTCTCTACTTGGTCAGCAGTGCGCAGCCTCGCTTTGCGATTGATTTAGTGGGGCAAAAAAGAGCACGAGGCATTCCGTTTGTTTGGAATCAAAATGGTGTTGGATATCCCGCATGGGCTGGGTGGCAAAGTGAACGACAGAATGGACCAATGCGATGGCTGCGTGAGCGAGCTGACTACATTATTTATCAAAGTCAGTTTTGTCGAGAGGCTGCAGAGAAATTTTTAGGGCCTTGTTCAACGCCAGGTGAAATTCTTTTTAATCCGGTGAATCTTAAAAAGTTTGTTCCTCTTGCGGAACGGCCGTCGTTGAAGCCGCTGCGACTCTTAACGCTAGGTACACACAGTTATGCTGAGCGAGTTTTTTCAACGTTAGAATGTTTAAAGATTTTAAGAATGAACGGAGTCGAAGTTACTTTGACGATTGCTGGAAAATATTTGTGGCCTCAAGGTGAAGCCGCAGTGCATCAAAAAATCCAAGAGCTGGGACTCGCTGATGGTGTGACCTTGTTACCACCCTTTCATCAAGAGGAAGCGATTCGGCTTTATCAATCACATCATATTTTGCTTCATCCTAAATATCTGGATCCTTGTCCTACGGTTGTTATTGAGGCATTGGCTTCAGGATGTCCTGTCGTAGGATCAGCTTCAGGAGGCCTTCCAGAGCTGATTTCGGAAGAGTGTGGTTTCCTCATTCCTACACCACTCTGCTGGGATAAAATGATTACGCCAACAGGGGCTCCGCTTGCTGAAGGAGTGATGAACCTCTTTTCTCGCTGGGAAAGCGCTGCCACTGCGGCGCGTGCTCGAGCAGAACTTTTATTTGATGAAGTGCGTTGGGTGGAGCGACATCGAGAGATTTTTCAGAATCTATTGAGGTAAAAGTTATGAACCATTCACTACCTGCCATTTCCGTTCTCATGACCGTTTTTAATGCGGAGGCTTATCTTGCCGATTCGATTGAGACTATCCAGCGACAGACTTTTAAAGATTGGGAATTTATTATTGTGGATGATGCTTCAACGGATCATTCGTTGACGATTGCCGAGTCTTATGCTGAAAAAGATCCGCGGATTAAAATTATTCGTAATGCTATTAACAAGGGGCAAACGCACTGCTTGAATCAAGGGCTTGTAGAAGCCCGCGCAACCTGGATTGCAAGACAAGATGCTGATGATCTTTCTCATCCAGAGCGTTTCGAAAAGCAGTGGCAGCGCATCCAGCAAGAGCCAGGATTGGCGCTTTTAGGAACAAGTGGTGTGCTGATTGATCGCAGCGGCAAGGTCATTGGTCTTCTTGATGTGCCATTGACGCAGGAACTGATCACGTGGAGTGTGGCTATCAAAAATCCTTTCCTTCATACGGCTGTCATGTTTCGAACGGAGATCGCGCGATCTCTAGGTGGTTATGATGAACATTATCAGATTGTGCAAGATTATGATCTTTGGACACGCATGATACGGCAGTATCGTGTTGCCAATCTTTCTGAGCGCCTGGTTGGTTATCGCCATTTAGAATCCTCACTCTCTAAATCAGGAAAAAATAAAGCCTTTCAAGAAGCATACGAAATTTCTCAACGAGAAGAACAAAATTCCTTTGGAAGAAAGCTTCTGCCTGAGGAGCGCTCGTTGATTCAGGCTTTTCGAGAAGGCGCGGAGATGAAGCAACAAGCTGCTTTTTTGCAACTCTGCAAAGATCTTCAACCTTCTTTCTTTTCAGCATCTAAAAAAATTACTGCCGACCAACAGCGCCTTGAGGCAGTGTATCATTTGCAGCGAGCTGGAAGTAAAAATCAAAACTGCTATGACCAGCTCAGAGAAGTGATGGCTGCGTTTCTAGCGGCGCCGCTTTATACGTTGCAATGGTTGAAGAGCCGATTTTTTGGTTAAACCTAGAGCGTTAAAAAAAAAGTTATAGCCGATACAGTGCCAGGAACGAGGCGCGCAGACCCGCAGTGTATAGAGATACTCGACGTACCGGAAGCTGGGAAGCCTTCGGGACGGCCTGCTGCAAGCAGGCCCCGAAGGGGCAAGACGAGCGGGCGCGAGCGAGCCAAACGCGAGCACCGGAGTGACGCGGTTCTTCGCAGCGCTAACTTTTTTGAACATGCTCTAAAATAGACCCCAGCACTCTCTCTGTTGATAAGCCCAAGAAAAAAAACGATGCTTTTGAAGCATGAAAAAAAGCTGGCGAGGTGTTTTTCTTACATGAGTATGGGCAAATTTAGCGATAGTTTCTTTCACCAAAAGGTTCCAACGTTCTCCTGTTTTTTGTTGAGTATAAAAAGCTCCTTGATGATGGCCATTGGCAACGAGTTCATCACGGAACGATAAATCCTCTTTTAAGCGGCGGAGGTGCGCCAGGAGTACTTCTGGTGAGGTAGCGACGAGATAATTTTTTTCCGGATTTCCTTCATCGGAATAGGCAATATCATCTCCTCCTATAAAAGGAACCCCAGCTAGCCATGCGTTATAAAGTTTAGTAGCAGGTTTTGATAAGTGGCGAGATGGAGAAAAACTACGAATGGCTACTACGCAATCAACTTGTGAGTAATCATGCCACGCGACAGGGGATTTTATGGTGAAAGACAATCCTAATGAGCGCCGCAGATGATCTTGCCACTCTGGCTGTTGAAGCTCGGGAGCTAAGTTGCAAGCGTCTCCAAAAAAAGCGATGTTTTCAAAACGACGACCTCTGTCGGGAGAGCGTGGTATCATCTTTGGTTGAGGCCAGTGAGGAATAAAAAAAGAATGTGGAATATATTTCTGTTGAATCCTATTTTGCACAATATAAGCATGTGCTGCAGGGTGGGGAGTTGCGTCAGCAACAATATCAACTAAGCACATTCCAGGAGGTATCTGGATGTGCTTTCCTAAGGAGCTTCCGAGGGCAAAGACAATTCCTTGTGTAGGTATTTTTAAGGAGAGTGTCGAGATGATGCCAGCTTGTTTTAAGCGCGCCCATGATTGATAAATCCAGTTTTCAGCAGTTCCACAATGTCCGCTATGGTGGTGAGGAACAATTTCAGGTTCAAGCCAAGCGAGCGGATCATTAAAAGCAGGGACATATTCCGGCGGAAAATAAAATGATGTCTTCATCGTTTTGCGATAGTTTAAGTTATTAGTTTAAGTTTAAGTGCCGGAGTTCCATAACGTTTTCTTTACTTCAACTTCAACTTTTAACTTTCACTGCTGCTTTAGCAGTGACTCAACCTTCTTAACTCGAAAGTTCCAATACAAAAATGAAATCCCAAGAATGTACCATTTTATTTTTGCTTGAGCTGCTTTCTTGCTGAATTGATAAGCTTCATTGTAGAGAGCCGTTCGTTTTTTCGATGTTGTTGCAGTAGGAAGGTCACCTTCTTGAAAAGAGTGAAGGGCTTTAACAGCCTCTTTATAACTTTTTTCAGCAAAGGTAATCGAGGTTAATGAAGGTGTTTTCTTTTTCTGTAGTTTTGGGATGAGCTCACTGTGGCTTTCCGCTGCTTGTTCGGCCGTGATGATGATGTCTCTTTGATAAGAAAAAAGGTCGCTCTCATTTGGAAAATCACTCAAAGAGCGAGCAGTCTCTAAACTTTCACTTAAAAATTTGGCTGCACTTCTCCAGTGAGGGGTTGTAGTCACTTCTCCATTAATGATGGAACGAACAAGATTTTCTCGGTAAGAAGAAAGTTTTTCGGCCATGAGGGCTAAGTCATCATATTTTTGAGCCAATACTTTGTTGCCTTGTTCTAAGGCGAGAGCGACATCTGCTTTAATCTTAGCTGCATCGTAAGAGGCATCTCTTGATAGCTCCCAATACGTAGATAACATCTCATTTCCAGAAGTTACATAAGCTGCAATGCTGAGTCCTTTTTTTCTAGAAGCTTCCTGCGCTAAGCAGGCTGCTTCTGCCCAATGCTGTGCTATTATTTCTTGTCCTGCTTTCGTAGCTTTCAATACATTCGCTCGATATTCAATTGCCGCTTCATCAAATGTGAGTTCATTGAGAGCATGGTGAGAAGCAATTTCTTGTTTAATGAGAGCAAACCAATGACGGCAACGAACTCCTACTTCTTTTGTTTCTTGAGCATAACCGATGAGTTTCTGTGCCAATGTTACATTATTGTTCGTTAAGGCAGCTAGAGAAGATGTCGTGTATTGGGCTATCTCTTGAGCTTCAATGGCTCGATCATTGATGGTGATTCGTTCAGAAAACTCTATGATAAAAGAAAGTTGATTGGAGGAATTAAGATATTGAACAAATTTTAAAATAAGGTGGGAGGCTAAATTCCATCGATCAGCGAGTTTTTGATTTCCTTTCTCACGCGCTTCTGCAGCTGCGTTCTGATAAATCAAAAATTCTTCACCAAGGGAAGTTGGGCTTTTTTTGTAAGAATCTTTAAGGTACGTTTGAGAATCGCTATTTTCAGAGTTAATAGTCTTCATTGCTTGATAACAAGTGGATGAATAGGAGAAGTAATACCATCTCCCCAAAATAAATGGACTATAAGACGCTGGAAGTTTGGTGTTGAGCAAGGCGGAAGAGTGCAGCGCTATGCGAACATAACGCCAGATCTGACAACGAAGCTCAGCGCCAAAATAACAAGTCAGATG
>JAPLTJ010000025.1 GCA_026398175.1 Verrucomicrobiia bacterium
GCCATCTAATTCTTCCTTGCCTGCTCGCTTTCCTGTTCCTACCCTCAAGTCTAACCTAACAAAAAGTAACACACCTTTGAGTAACCCATAATGCTAGCTTTTCAGAGCAGAGTGTTGCACTTCACTTTTGAAACGGCGAACTAAAATCATCATTCCTATCTCTTTTAATTTACGCATGAACTCAGAAACTTTTGAATCTCTTAAGAAAAAATTTGAAATTCCAGATCGCGTCAAGCTCATGATGGATCAAGATGGCCTCATTAAAGTCGTAGCAGAAAGCGATCACAGTACGGCTGAAATTTATTTAAAAGGAGCGCATGTAACCTCCTTTCAGCAAAAGGGAGAGAAGCTACTCCTCTTCATGAGCCCTTCTGCAAAGATGCCTCGTGGAAATATGCTGCATGGAGGAATACCACTTTGTTTTCCTTGGTTTGGAAATAGGGATGGAGAAAAACTTTCTCATGGATTTGCGCGTAATAGCATTTGGGATTTGGTGGAAACAAAAGGTAAATCAGATGGCGCTGTTGAGCTGACTTTTCAATTGCCTTCTGATGTTCTTAGAGAGGCTGGATGGGCCCCTGTTGAGGTTTTATATCGAGTGACTGTTGAAAAAAAATTGCAACTGGAGCTCATCGTCAATAACACAACTTCTCTTCCTTTTTCTTATGAAGAATGTTTTCATTCCTACTTTTTAGTGGGAGATATTAATCAGGTGACGGTGCATGGGTTGAAAGGATTAACCTACCTTGACAAAAACGAAGACTTCGCTGCTAAGCAGGAGCTCCGTGATGAGTTGCCGATTGTTGGCGAAACAAACAGTGTTTATCTTCATTCAACAGCGCCGATTGAAATTCATGATCATTCCCTTCAGCGCACGATACGGATTGAGAAAGAACATTCTCGTTCGACTGTGGTCTGGAATCCTTGGAGCAAAAAAGCAAAAGAGATTGCTGATTTTGGTCCCGATGACTATCAGCACATGCTCTGCGTTGAATCAGGAAATGTCAAAGAGTATGCTCTTACAGTGCCTCCTGGAGAGACTTCAACGATGAAGGTGCAATTAAGCTACGTTAAGGATTCTGATTAGTTCACAAGATAACGATCGAGGGAACATGCTAATGTTCGCAAAAATTTTGTTTGCGATTGTTGAGAGGAAGATTTTTTAAACCATGCTGCAGCTAATCTTGGGAGAACCTCTAAGACAAGATCTTTCCATCGATTAAAGATTGCGTCGCGCGTGGCGATTTGTTTCGATTTCCAACCTTCATTGGCAACGTCCATGCGAAGCGAATCAGATTCTTTAAGACGTTTAAGAATGTTGAGGACTTGGTTTGGAGAAGTAGCTTTGAAATAATTTTTTCCCGGATGACCTTCGGAAGAAAAAGCCGAGTCACTTCCTCCAATAAAAGGAACACCAGCCTGCCAAGCGTTATACAGCTTGGTTGCAGGTCGTCTAAAATGTTTTTGATGAGAAAAATCTCGAATCGCTATCGAACAATCCACTTGGCTGTAGTCATGCCAATTCGCGGCTTCTTGCAGATAAAAATAAAGACCTAATGTGCGACGCAGCGTATCACTCCATTCTTCGGTTAGGAGTTCTGCGGCAATGTTGTCATGGTATCCAAAAAAAACAATGTTCTCAAAACGCGAACCTCGTGCAGGATCTCGCATAATAAGATGTGATTGAGACCAATGAGGCATGAAGAGCGAGCGAGGCATGAAATAATGATAAGCTTTGTTTTGAACAATATTCAGATGAGCTCGTGGATGAGGTCGGGTGTCTGCTACAATGTTAACAACAAAAAGTTTTTCAGAAAATGGAGCATCATCCTTTAAAAATTTTGTTGATTGATCGGCATGCATGATCAAAATCCCTTCTTCGGGCGGCTCTGTGACTAAAGAAAAATGCAGGCCAGCATGTTTAAGGAGTGCCCATGTTTGATAGATCCAGCACTCTTGAGTTCCCATTTCCCGTCCCTTCAAAGGAATTTCTTTTTCGTGATGCCATGCATTGTAATAACTGGCATCGGTGATGAATTGCTCAGGAATTAAAAAAGAGAGAGGCATCATAAAAAAATGGATTTGGATTTTTTAGGTTTAAAGAAGCGCCGTTTCAAAAGTGAAGTGCAACACTCTGCTCTGAAAAGCTAGCATTATGGGTTACTCAAAGGTGTGTTACTTTTTGTTAGGTTAGACTTGAGGGTAGGAACAGGAAAGCGAGCAGGCAAGGAAGAATTAGATGGC
>JAPLTJ010000097.1 GCA_026398175.1 Verrucomicrobiia bacterium
ATACCCATTCCCTGCCTCTATCAGCACAGCGCCGTGAGTTCAATCTCGTGGCACGCTACATGGTTTTGCCGTAGGCTATTTTTAAGTACTAACTTTTTTAATAGACCCCTGTGTATCAAAACACGTGAAATGCTCCTGGCGCAGCAGCAGCTTCTCTAAATGTAAGATTGAAAATTTTTGAAAGTCGGATTATAGTACTTCCCTTTTTTTAAAGCTATGCCTTTTTCTTTTCGTTTCCCCCTCCTTGTCGTTGTGAGCCTTTTTTTTGTTGCAGCAGGAAGTGCAAAAAACAGTTCCGATTCCTATAAAAAATCTCATTCCTCAAGCAAAGAAGAAGAGCCCAAAACACCGAAGGAGCGCAAAGAACCAACTGCTCCTTCTCCTCAAATCATTTCATTATCTTCCGTTCATCACGCCCCGCAAGCTTCTGGGAATGCTGTGCTAGCTGCGGTGGAGCGCGATGCTCCAGCGGCTCAAATAGAAGGAGAGAGTGTGCAGCAACTTTTTGGACCTCACTTTCTTGATAGCGATCAAAATTTTATCACTACCGTCCAAGAATCTCCGTTAACGCCTCAGCGAACGCTAAACGAATATCGTCCTGAGGAAGCGTTTGCTATTCTGCTGAATGATGGCACTCCTTTTTCATGGGGAGAACTCTCTCCATCAGCCTCCTCCATCACGGCGTCTCCTCTACCAACTCGGCGGCGAGTTGTTTCGATGGCTTCTTCGCGATTTGCATTCACAGCGCTCCTCGATAATGGAAGTTTGATTTCTTGGGGAAAAGATCAAAGCTCGTTAACAAGTGTCATGCAGGCTCCTTCTGTTCCAAGTGGAACCAAGGTGATTTCTATTGCTTCTACTCCGACTGCTTTTGCAGCACTGCTCGACAACGGAAAAATTTTAGCATGGGGAAATAATCTTTATGGTGGGCTAGCTCCTGTTCTCCCTGATGGGAAAAAAGCGATTGCTCTTTTTTCTAATGGTTGGGCTTTTGCGGCTCTTCTCAATGACGAAACAACGGTGATTTCTTGGGGCCATCCGAGCTATGGCGGAGCTGGTCTCATCACTGGTGATCAAAGAATTCGGTCCATTGTTTCGACGGAGAAAGCTTTTGCATTGCTACGTGGAGATCATCAAGTGCAGGCCTGGGGAGATGCCACGCAGGGAGGGGTGCTCTCAGATCTTCCGAAAGGAAACATCGAGGCGATCATCCCGAATGAAGTTGCCTTCACAGCACTCTTCCATGATGGGACGATTTTTTGTTGGGGAGATGTGAGTGGTGGTGGAGAGACTCCCTCGATTCCTCCTGCAATCACTCTAGCTGCTGATTCCAGCGTGACCATCACGCCGAGAACGGTTGCTTCTATCGTGGGCAATGAGCGTGCGTTTGCGGCGCTCCTCAATGATGGCAGCCTTATCGCTTGGGGTGATCAAGATTGGGGTGGCGTGGCTCCTTCATTAGCGGAGGGAAAGACCTTTACTTCGCTGGTAGCAAGTCAACAGGGCTTCAGCGCTTTTTTTGACGGTGGTGTTTTGGTGTGGGGCAAATCGATGCCATCAGGAAAAATCGTGACTCTTCCTCAAGGAAAATCGATTTCCTTTTTAGCCACAACTCGCGAGGCTTTTGCGGCCTGCTTTAAAGATGGGAGCTTGCAATGTTGGGGTGTTGCCGACGGCGGAGGCACAACGCCCTATCTTTTTGGAAAGAAGGTCACGGCTCTGACTTCCAATGATCACGCCTTCACAGCGTTGTTGGAGGATGGAACGCTTCAAGTATGGGGCGAAGGAGCTTCGAGTGTTTTGCCTTCCTTACCAGATGGAAGAGCGACCTTGGGTGTTGCCTCTCCTTTTTTAAATCAAACACTGCATCTCTACGATGAACTCTCTGGGATTGCTGTGGTCAATAATGCAACAACGACGCAAGGAGAGTGGCAATATGCGGAAGCTTGGAATGAGGAGTGGAAAACCATTCCTAATGTAGAGTCGCCTGTCGAGGCCTTTGCACTGGATGCAACAACAAGACTTCGTTTTTTACCTGCCTCTGATTTTTCGGGAGCAGCTCCTCAACTCATTGTCAAACTCCTCGATGCCACGGTTGAGGTTCATGATGGAGAAGTGCTAGATGTGACGGCGCTTGATCCTGCAGCTCCTTACAGCGCAACAGAAATTTCATTAACAACGACGATCACCAAATCTTTTTGGGAATCGTTAACAGGAGCTCTCTAAGAAAAGACCCACTATCAGCCTTGCAGAGTGAAGATGAATCAAGTAAGCTGATCCTCTCAAATTTATGAGTACTGCTTTTTTAGCGCGCTGCAACGAAGAACTCCTTGATAGCTGGGTCCCCGCCTCCGCTGGGATGCCACCACAACGTGGCGGCACTTTTTCAGCACGCTGGAATGAAGAGCTCTTGGATGAAAATTATGCAAGATGGCAAAAAGACCCTGCTTCGGTAGGAGCTGATTGGGCCTCTTTTTTTGAAGGATTTGAATTAGGATTTGCGCGTTACAGCAAGCGTTCTGCAAAAGGGGACGTTGCTGCAGGTGGGTCTTCCATTCTTCAATCGAAGGTAGAAAATTTGATCAATGCCTATCGCACGTTGGGCCATCGCATGGCTCATCTGGATCCACTGACTCCCGAGCAGCCAACAGAGCCGCTCTTAGAGCTCTCTGCCTTAGGTTTTTCTAAAGAAGATCTAGGGACAACCGTCTCTTCACCTTCCTTCCGTAATGGCGTGGAGCTTCCTCTGGAAACATTGATTCAAGAACTCCGTGCGATTTATGCTTGTAAAGCAACCGTGGAGTACATGCATATCCAAACCCCTGCTATTCGTGATTGGGTGAAAGAACGTGTCGAGCAAGTTTCTCAAGCCACCGAGGAGACCAGTCACTATCGGATTTTGAGGACGCTTCACAAAGCAGAGCTCTTCGAAAACTTTTTGCATACGACCTATGTTGGGAGCAAACGATTTTCCATTGAGGGAGGCGAGTCACTCATGGTGGCGCTTTCCGAGATTCGGAGACGTTGTGCTAAACATCAGGTGAAGGAAATTATTTTGGGAATGGCTCATCGCGGGCGTCTCAATGTCTTGGCAAATTTTTTAAAGAAACCGTTCGCTGTTATTTTCAACGAATTTTCAGAGCAGTATACTCCGGATATTGGAGAGGCCAGTGGTGATGTAAAATATCATCTTGGTTATCACACAACGCGCAGTGAAGAATCGGAGCATCCGATTGAGGTTTATCTCACCGCTAATCCTAGTCACTTGGAGGCTGTTGATCCAGTGGTGATGGGCAAAGCGCGCGCACACCAACGAATTTTGGGTGATACCGAGCGGAGGAGTTCTGTGCTGCCCGTTTTAGTGCATGGTGATGGAGCTCTGATTGGACAAGGGATTGTGGCCGAGTGCCTCAATCTTTCTCAACTCGCAGGATATCGCGTTGGAGGGACGGTGCATTTGGTGGTTAACAATCAAATTGGATTTACCACCTTGCCTGAGGATGCTCGTTCTACCACACATTGTACTGACATTGCAAAATTTATTGAGGTTCCTATTTTTCACGTGAATGGAGATGATCCGATCGCGGTGACTCGTGCAGCGCGCTTGGCGCTCGAGTTTCGTCAGGAGTTTGGGCAGGATGTCTTTGTTGATATCGTCTGCTATCGCCGCTACGGACATAACGAAGGAGATGAGCCGTCGTTCACACAGCCAGACCTCTACAAGGTCATCAAGAGTCATCCTCGCGTGAGCGAAGTTTTTCTCAAGGAAGTGCTGCCGCTCGGAACGATCACCGAGGAAGAGGCCGCTGAGAGTAAAACAAGAACGTTGAAGCATCTTGAAAACGCATTAGCCGAGATGAAAAAAGGATTAGCTGCTTCCGGCTACGATAAAAATGCAACTTATGTCGGATCAACAGCGGTATTTCAACAGCCTTATTCTTTTGAGGAAGTGCCAACAGCGATTACAGCAACGACTTTAAAAAGCGTGGCTCAAGGTCTGACAACGATTCCAGAAAGTTTTGGGATTCTACCGAAGATCAAAAAAACCGTCATCGAACGACGCCAAGAAGTTTTTAAAAACAAGGGGCCTTATGACTGGGGCTTTGGGGAGGCGCTTGCTTTTGGATCGCTCTTGTTAGAAGGAACTCCAGTGCGTCTCTCGGGACAAGATAGTCGTCGCGGAACATTCAGTCATCGCCATTCTGTTTTTTATGACGAGGTCACGCGAGACCTGTTTATTCCGTTGCATCACTTGGCGCCAGAACAAGCGAAGTTCTGTGTTTACAACAGTCCTCTCTCGGAGGTTTCCGTCCTCGGTTTTGACTACGGTTACTCCTTAGATTATCCACAGATGCTTTGTATTTGGGAGGCACAATTTGGTGACTTTGCCAATGGGGCGCAGGTGATCATTGATCAATTTATCGCTTCATCGGAAACAAAGTGGCTTCGCCCAACTTCCTTAGTCATGCTCTTGCCTCATGGCTACGAAGGCCAAGGGCCCGAGCACTCGAGTGCTCGCTTAGAACGCTACTTGCAGCTCTGTGCTGAAGAGAACATGCAGGTTTGTCATCCAACAACACCCGCTCAATATTTTCATCTCTTGCGCCGTCAGATGAAACGAAATTTTAGAAAGCCACTCATCGTGATGACACCTAAGAGCCTCTTGCGTTCTGAGGCTGCGGTCTCGCGCGAAGAAGATTTTACCAGCGGAACATTTCAAGAGATCCTCGAAGGACCACTTCCTCCAGATCTCAAAAAAGTCGATCGGGTGATTCTTTGCAGCGGTAAAGTTTATTACGATCTGCTGGCCTATCGCAACGAGCACCAAAAAAATGATACAGCGATTATTCGCGTGGAGCAGCTGTATCCTCTCCATGAAGAAAAAATAAAATCGATTGTTCATCGGTATTCTGCAAAAGCCCAACTTGTCTGGTGCCAAGAGGAACCTCAAAATATGGGAGCATATTCCTTTATCGAACCGCATTTACGGCGATTGTTTGCGCGTGATATTCAGTATGCTGGCCGCGACGCTGGTGCTAGTACCGCTGCAGGAGCGCTCTCCTGGCATCGAACGGAACAGGCAACGCTTGTTGCAGCAGCATTTGGGGAAAATAAGGCTGAAGGCTAAAGGTTTGAAACTTTGATGACATGGCGATGCGAAAATAGAAATTTAAAAATTATGAAACAAATTAATTCTTCTTTTTTAAAAGTTGATTATTTTTTTCTTCAGCCTTTAGCCTTCAGCCCTTAGCCTTACACCCTATGTCCTACCAAATTAAAGTTCCTGCCGTTGGAGAATCGATCACCTCTGGAGTGATTTCTGCCTGGCATAAAAAAAATAACGACCAAGTTGCTGTGGGAGATTTGCTCTTCACATTAGAAACGGACAAAGTTTCCACGGAAATAACAGCTGCTGAAGCTGGTATCTTAAAAACCTTAGTCGAAGAAGGAGCTGAAGTAAAAATCGGCGCTGTTGTTGCTGAGATCATACCAGGATCAGCTCCAGAAAAAGTGCTGCCGCAAAGTCCGCAGCATCCCCGCGAAGGCGGGGACCCAGCTAACGTTGCCGCTACTCCAACTTCTGCTCCCGCTCCGCTTCCTGTTGTCGAGCCTGCAGTCCCTGCATCTATGGTTGATGGACGGATTACGCGCAAAAAATTAACGCCGTTGAGGCGCAAAATCGCTGCCCAACTTGTCTCAGCGCAGCAGACAGCTGCGATCCTTACGACCTTCAATGAATGTGACATGTCGGCTGTGATGAAGTTGCGCAAAGATGTTCAAGAAAAATTTCAAGCAAAGCATGGTGTCAAATTAGGTTTCATGTCCTTTTTTATCAAAGCTGCTGTTGAGGCGTTGCAGGCTGTTCCTGGAGTCAACGTACAGTTAGAAGGTGAAGAGCTTGTTCAAAATCATTATTATGATATTGGAGTTGCTGTCGGAACGGAGAAAGGCTTGGTCGTTCCTGTCGTGCGTGATACAGAGAAGCAATCTCTCGCTGAGCTCGAAGGACAATTGCTGGGTTATGCAAAGAAAGCACGCGAAGGAAAAATTGGACTCGCTGATCTTCAAGGTGGTGTCTTTACGATTTCGAACGGAGGCGTCTATGGTTCGCTCTTGAGCACGCCGATCCTCAATCCGCCCCAGAGTGCGATCTTAGGAATGCATAAGATTCAAGAACGTCCTGTAGTGATTGATGGAAAGATTGAGATCCGCCCAATGATGTACTTGGCGCTGAGCTACGATCATCGCGTGATTGATGGGCAGCAAGCCGTCACCTTTTTAATTAAAATTAAAGAAACTATCGAAAATCCGATGCGATTATTGATTGCATAAAGAAGTGAAGCACTCGTTGAAGAGACTCTCTTAAGAATTTATTATTTCCCCCAATGAGTAAAAAGGTAACATTCTATTTTTTTGCTGCGCTTGTTTTTTTGACTTCTTCGGTGGTTGGAATGAATGGAGAGGGAACTCCTAAAAACAAGTTGCAACATCCAGTAACTCCCGGAACGGATGATTATTTTACTCCGGAGCAGGACTCCGTTGAGCAAAGAACAGCTTTTAATCGAGTTCAGGCTGAGCTAGTAAATAAAAGCGAATCTGATGAAAAGAACGATGAGAGTTCCTTAGAGCAACGTGGAGGTAAGGCAAAGATTCTTGAGGTTTTGCACGGAAATGAAGCTCATCAGCAACTTCCAAGAGGGCTCTTTCAAACTCCTGACGTAAAATTATTGCAAAAAAATGGAGTTCAATCAGAATCTCGTTTTAAGAGCCAGCACATGCTTCTGAGGATAAAACAAGATAATGATTCCATTGATGTTCATGAATTAGAGAGGAGCACATGGCTTGGCAATGCTCAAGGAGTAACTCCTTTTAGTCAGACACAAACAGAACTAGTTCGTTGGATGGCTCAAAAAGATGCAGCGGGAGAAAAAAAGTTGAAGGAAGAAATCGAAGATCCTCAAAAAATCAAAGCCGTCAGGGAGGCCTTTGTGACAATGTTAGAAGAATACTATGGGAGAGATTTCACTAACGAACTTTTTGCTGAAGGAGAGAAAGAAAAATTTTTAGAGCAACAAGAACCACTCCCTCTTGAAGACGTCACTAGTCTTATTGCGCGGGCTGATGCGTTGATGGAAAAAGGGAGATCTTATTTGACCGAATGTCAAAAGATTGAAGCTCCAGTTCAAGAAGCCCTCGATGCTTTGAATATTACTCAAGAACAAGCTCAACAAGCTCAAGAAAATTACGATGCGCTGGAAGGTTCTCCTTTTCAACATGGTATTGCTGCTCTCTGGTGTGCCACACGGACGGCCATGGGTGTTGTTAGCACTGGGACTGTCATTGTCCTTATCGTGGTATATCATCAAGGTATTACTATTGTGATGGGCGTTGCTGCTAGTGTTGCAGGGTTTATTATAGATCCTAGCAATCTTCATCGCTTTCTTGGGTTTCTTTGGATTCCTGACAATTTTAACAATACGCGAACATCATGGAGAAAATTTAGGGAGGCACGCGCTGCATCAAGCGCCTTGGATGAAAAACAACAAGAGCTTCAAAGCAAGCGTGAGGAGGTAGAGAAGTTGCTATCTGACTTTGCAACTCAAAAAGAACAAATAGCTGCAATAATTTCCCCTGCCTTAAAAAAAGAGATTGATCAGAGCGTTAGGGGGAGAGATATTTTGGAGTTACAAAAGAAAATAGAAGCTTTTAGAGAGCAAAAATAGGAGGCAGGCTTCACATTTCAAATATTTATATCATCTTCAAATAGAAAGCATTTTATATATTTAACTTAAAAGCGATTCGCTGAAACTTTGAGTGCTCCTCGCAAAAAACCTCCCTATTTGACCTGTAGCAGCGTTTGCTGAGTGGGGTGCTATGATCATATGGTTTAAAACGAGATCGTTTCAACATCAAGATTTCAATGAATCATTCAGAAAATCAACAGGTTATTAATAAAATATTTTTCCTGCTTGGCGGTGGCTTCTGACAGTTTTCTCTGTAGAAATCATGCAGATTTTCCTTGCCAGGGTGGCAATCTAAACAGGTTGCAGCACGTAGAGGGCTTTCTATTGCATTGTTCAAAAGCGAATTAAGCTTGAAAATGAATTTTAATTTTTGCTTAGTTCCTAAAGCTGTTTTGCGGTACTCAAACTATTGCGAAGCAATTTACTTCCACAAAAACGATTGCGTCAGTCCAACGATGCGTCCGTTGACAATGAGCAACGCTCGCCAGGAAGTGACGCGGCCGTTTTCCAAATAATCATCGCCCGCAATTTTGAAGACTGAAGTGCGCGAGCCCCGCATCTGAGGATAGCTTATTTCGCGAGCAAGAACTTCATTGCCTAAGCCAGCCTGATGATATTCTAAGCGGATAGTGACATCTTGAGGGGTGCTATGATTCCACCAATAAAAATTGAGGTAGCTGCCGCGAAGAGCATCTTGCTCTAGCTTTGTTGTGGCCGGCCACATGTAGGAACGCCGCATAAAGCTGACAGCATCGGAGCGGCTCGGGCGAAACGTTGCAGGGTCATTGAGAAATTGCGTCTCTTTGCGAAATGCAAAATCGCGATCAATCGCGAGAGGGAGGACGTTTACGCTCTCGAGTTTGATCGCCGGTGGCTCGGTGGCGCAGCTTGTTAATAGGCTGCAGCCTATTAACAGGCTAAAGGCTAAAGGCTGAAGGAACGGCATGGATGAAAGAATGCAGATCTCAATTTGTGAATCATTAGTTTCATGATTTAACGAACGATTTTAAAAAGATCCTATTTTTTAGCTTTGGCTGCAGTTTATAATTCTTTCCTTCAGCCTTCTAACAGCCTTTCAGGCTGTTAGCGCGTACCCATCCCGACATGTTGGATGGTCTGGAAAAGTTTTCCTTCTGTTTTAATGGAAGGGGCAATGATGATTTCTATTTCTTGGAATTCTTTAATTGTCATAGCGCCCACATTGCCCATGCAGGTGGAGATCGCACCAACGAGATTTTGGCTTCCATCATCAACAACGGCTGGTCCAAAAAGAATTTGTTCCAAAGAGCCCGTCGATCCAACATGAATGCGAGTGCCGCGCGGCAAGTTAGCGTGAGGAGTTGCCATGCCCCAGTGGTATCCTTTGCCGGGTGCCTCGAAAGCCTTTGCGAATGCACTTCCGACCATGACGGCATCAGAACCGCATGCGAGCGCTTTGCAAACATCGCCACCTTTGCTCATACCACCATCGGTGATGATCGGGACATAGCGGCTTGTTTTTTTAAAATAAGCATCACGTGCAGCTGAGCAATCGACTGTTGCTGTGACTTGAGGTACGCCAAGACCGAGTACACCACGCGAAGTGCAAGCGGCTCCGGGGCCAACGCCAATAAGGATACCGCTGACGCCGCATTCCATCAGTTCCAAAGTGACATCGTAGCCAACAGCGTTTCCAACGATAACAGGAATTGGAAGTGTGGAGCAAAAACGAGCCAGATCGAGTGAAGGATATTTTGTGGAAATATGGCGAACGGTTGACACGGTGCTTTGAACCACAAAGAGATCAGCTCCAGCTTCAGCTGCAATTGGGCCAACATGTTCTGCGCGTTGAGGGATCGAGCTGACAGCAACAGGGCCACCCGCTGCTTTAATATCACGAATGCGTTTAATAACGAGATCTTCTCGAACGGGTTCGAGGTACATTTTTTGAAGCAATGCGGTGACACTCTCTTTGTCGGCGGTCAAAACTTCAGCGAGGACTTCATCAGGATTGTCATAGCGAGTTTGAATACCATCTAAATTGAGTACAGCCACTCCGCCAAGACGGCCCATAGCGATAGCAAAGCGGACATCGACGACGCCATCCATCGCGCTAGCCATGATGGGAATCGATAATTCTAAATAACTTCCATCTTTACGAGGAATACGAAAACTGGTGTCAACTTCTTCAGGGTTGATCGTGACAGAACCAGGAACGAGAGCGATCTCGTCAAATCCGTAAGTGACGCGAGCCTTACGATTACGTCCAATCCACATACCCATATTAAAATCCTCCTTGATTGTTGCATTCATTCAAACTGCCACAAGAAGGGCATTTGAGAATGGTATTGTTTTGAGAATCAGTTAAAGAAGCACCACAAATCCGACAGGAAAAATGTTGTGCCGCGGCCGTTGAAGAAAGGTGTTTACGAAGCATTTCATATCCTATCCAAAGGATCAAAATCCCAGCAAGAAAAATTGCAAGATAAATGAAAACAAACCAAGCGAGTGTGAGGTGAATCATCGATTCGAAAAGTAAAGGGTAAAGAGTAAAGGGTAAAGAGTCCTGAGACAACATTTCCTGAGAATCTTTATTTTTTAAAAATCATTCTGTCAAAATACGGATTGTGGAAAACTGATTTTGCTTAGATCTTAAAAATACTCTTCACCCTTTACCCTTCGCTCTTTACTGGCTTTTTGTTATTTGTTTCCCCAAATAACCAGGAGCTGCCCCCACGTCTCATGATCAGCAGGAGCAAAGTGCGTTGTCATTGCCCAGCGGCTTGCAGCCTCGTCTGCAGTAGGGTTTCCACAAGATTGGGAGACGATGACATGACGAGGGATTCCTTCCGCATCGATGTTAAGGGTTAATGTTGTGGGAGGGAGTGGAGGGTTGACCTCTGGTGGCAACGATGGAGTTCCTAATTTTCCGGCGCTTCGTGCTGAGAGAGTATCTAGCAGTTGAATTGTCGTCGCTTGTTGAAGAGGTGGCGTGACGATGGGTGAAGAAGAAGTGTTGTCAACAGGGGGCGAGGAGGGGGGCGTTATTTCGTTGGTAGGAGGTAGCAAGTCTGTCGGATCTTTTTTTTCTGGGGCTGGCACAGGGCGTAAGGGTAAGGCGACTGGTCCTGGCTCGTAAATGGAAGAGGGAAGAGATGTGCGCGCTGATTGAACTGTTTTTAGTGGAGAAAAAATCGAAGGGTCATTCGATTTTAACCAAGAAGAAATTTGTTGAGAGAGAGGGGAGTCGGGAAGAAGAAAAAGGACCTGAGCAGGTACTGGTTTGCTGACGTGGGAAGGTTGATAAACAATATTAAAAAGATAAATCGTCGAGAGATGAAACAACGCAGCAAGAAGAATGAAAAAAGGAAGCGCTAGCCGCGGCGCCTGCTTTATCGGCCATTCGAAGAGGAGGGTCGTAAGGGTTTGTTGTGAGTTGCTCATGACTCATTACTTTTTAGTTTTCACTTGTCGCGAGGATAACAGAAAATCCATTATTAATGCCGACTGTCATTACCTGAACAAGCAGATCATAAGGGGCTTGGCGGTCCGCTTTGATAATCAAACTTCCATGAGTATCGTGAGCAGTCAGTTTCTGTTGCAATTCTTCCAGAGAGACTTCTTGATTGTCAAAAAAGATCGTAGGAAGGGGACTTCCTGTGATGCTCACGACGTAAGGATCATGATGCGGCACCAGTAAAAAAGGGGCTTGCGGAACCTTCACTGCAATTCCAGGTTGCAGCAAGAGTGTGCCGCCAATGAGCAAAAAGAAAATCAAACAGAGCCCCGTGCTGAGGGCAGGTGCTAAAAAGAAAAAGGGATGACCTGGTTCTTTTGTTCGGCGGAGGCGCATGGGAAATAGAGTTGTAAGCGATTTACAGGGATGAAAGATAGAAGAGATTCACAAGGATGGAAGCGATGCTAAAAAATAGTTTTTCTAAGTTGCGTCTTTTTAAATTAGCTCTCAATAAATTCTGGCTAAACTTTTCAAACAGACATTTCAAATTTATTAAAGATTCTTTTTATCCCTTCCATCGCTTCCATCCCTGTGAATTCTTTCGGTCCCTAGTCTTCTGTCTTTGGGTTAGTTAGCAGCTGAACAATTTCAATCCCTGCTCGTTCCATGTCATGAATGAGATCATTGACACGCGAGGAGAGGTAGGAATAAGAGAGAAAGGCTGGAATGGCCACAGCAAGGCCAGCAGCGGTGGCGAGCAAGCTTTCAAAAACGCCCTTGGCAATTTCCGCAGTCGTGGCATATCCACTGTGAGCGGAGATGGCGAGGAAAGCATCGAGCAATCCTAAAACAGTACCAAGGAGACCAATGAGTGGCGTGACGTAAGCAAACATGGAAAGGAGGGAGAGATTGCGTTCCAATTTTGGAAGCTCGAGAAGCCCTGCGTCGGTCGTAATTTCTTTCAATGCTGCATGGTCTGCGTCGGCGTGTTGTAAGGCAGCTTGCAAAATACGTGCCACTGGACCACGTGTGACCATGCACTCTTGGAGTGCTTCTGTGAGATGACCTCGTTGGAGGAGGAGCGAGATTCCTTCTAAGAATTCTCCCACACGAATGGAAACACGATGGAGGTAGAAAAGACGTTCCAAAAAAACACCGACGACCACCACACTGCAGAGCAGAATGATCCACATGAGGGGGCCGCCTTTTTGTAAGATTTCAAGCATGCTTTGAAGATAAGCTAAGAAGTCAGACTGAACAAGTGAAGAGTAAAGGGGTAAAGAGTAGCTGACGCGATAAATGAAGTTCTCTCAAAATACAAATTTAGGAATACTGAGTGACTTTCATCTGAAAACACTCTTTACCCATTACTCATTACTCATTACCTTTTCTCCCATGCTCCAATATCATCGCCTCCTCCGATTAGTCTTAGAAAAAGGCCAGCGCAAAGAAGACCGCACTGGCACTGGCACGCTTTCGGTTTTTGGAGCGCAAGAGCGGTTTGATTTGCAGGCAGGATTTCCGCTGTTAACAACAAAGAAACTTCATCTGCGATCGATCATTCATGAGCTGCTCTGGTTTTTAGCAGGTGATACGAATGTCAAATACCTACACGAACATAAAGTCACGATTTGGGATGAGTGGGCGAATGAGCAAGGTGATCTCGGACGCATCTATGGCGCGCAGTGGAGAAGCTGGCGACGTCCTGATGGAGGTGCGATTGATCAAATTGAAAAACTCTTAACAGAAATTCGAGAGCGTCCCGATAGTCGGCGTCATCTCGTGACCGCTTGGAACCCCGGAGAGCTTGATCAAATGGCCTTGGCGCCTTGTCATGCGCTGTTTCAATTTTATGTTTGTGATGGAGAGTTAAGCTGCCAACTTTATCAACGAAGCGCCGATCTTTTTCTCGGCGTCCCTTTTAACATCGCATCCTACGCGCTTCTCACCATGATGATCGCACAAGTCTGTGGACTGCGTTCCAAAGAATTTATTCATACTTTTGGAGATCTACATCTCTACCTCAATCATCAAGAGCAGGCGAAGGAGCAGTTAACCAGAGCAGAACGACCGCTTCCTCAAATGAAGCTGAACCCTGATATTAAAAAGTTGAGTGATTTTCGATATGAGGATTTTGAATTGATCAACTATGATCCTTGGCCGGCGATTAAGGCTCCGATTGCTGTTTAACCAAGTTGTTTTTTTGTTAGAAATTTTTTCTGTAACCTGTAATCTGCCACCATGTCTGCTATCCCCTATGTGCATCATCGACGGCATTATGAAATTCCTAACCAAGTAGGGAATTTTCAACAAGAAGATCGCCAGACGGAAATAGATCTTTTCAAGGCAGGAGCTGCATCGGACTCCATGGCGACTTTTTATGCGACCATTGTTAATGGCACTCCCAACATTGATGCCAACTGGATTGCCTCTCATCCCGCAGGCTTAAGAAATTCCAAAACTCCTGGGCAAATTGGAATGACAGATCCCACAGCAACAACGAATCAGGTCAGCGCGCCTCTTATACCATCTCCCTAAAATAACTGGACCATCTGACTTGTTATTTTGGCACTGAGCTTCGTTGTCAGATCTGGCGTTATGTTCGCATAGCGCTGCACTCTTCCGCCTTGCTCAACACCAAACTTCCGGCGTCTTATAGTCCATTTATTTTGGGGAGATGGTATTATTCATGCTTTAGCAGGCCCAAGGTTGGTGTAGCTTTCGTATGTGAAGCTTCCGGAATTTTTCTAATTTTTCTTTGTGCTCCTTGTGTTCTTTGTGGCTATTCTCTGATCCCTATGAAAGCAATCATGGCTATGGCTCGCAATCGAGTGATCGGAGTATCAGGAGGAATGCCGTGGCATCTTCCTGAAGAGTTTCGTTTTTTTAAAAAAACGACGATGGGGCATGCTGTCGTCATGGGACGAAGGACCTATGAATCACTTGGGAAGCCGCTGCCAGGTCGACGCAATATTGTTTTGAGTCGGGCCATGGAATCGGTTCCAGAAGTGACTATTGTTAAAAATCTCGAAGAATTGAAAAAATTAAATATTCCTTCTGGGGAAATTTTTGTGATTGGAGGAGCTGATGTTTTTCGACTGCTCCTTCCCGAGTGCAACGAGCTTTTTATTACACACGTTCATCGCGATGTCGAAGGCGATACATTTCTCCCTCATTTTGAAAAAGAGTTTGAAGAAGGAGAAATTGTTCTCTCAAACGATGACTTTACTGTCCGTCATTATCGGCGTTGTACAATGTGAAGTTGTTCCATCGTCTTGCCAATGCTGTTTTCAGGCAAGGTGCCGCGCCAAGAAGTGTTGGGATAAATAATGCTATCGCGTCCAATGATGGAGCCAGGGCTCAACACCGCATTGCAACCCACTTCGACGCGATCGCCGAGAATGGCGCCAAATTTTTTCAAACCGGTTGCGATTTTTTGAGAACCAAGTGTTACGATGACTTTTCCTCGATCGAGGCGGACGTTCGAGAGGATCGCGCCAGCGCCAAGATGAGCTTTGAAGCCCAAGATGGAGTCGCCCACATAATTGAAGTGAGGAATTTGAGCCTCATCAAAAATCAGCGCATTTTTAATTTCGGAAGAATTTCCAACGACGACGCCATTTCCAATAATGACATTTTCTCGGATGTAACATCCTTTACGAAGCTCGCAGCCTTCTCCAATCCAAGCTGGGCCTTTGATCATGGCGCCCTCTTCAATCGTAGTTCCTTTCCCAATAAAAACATTTTCCCCGATAAAGGGTTTTCCGATGAGCGTTCCAAGATTGGCTGGCTCCAATCGACGTTGCAAATATTCCTTAATTTTTGGAAGAACCTCCCAAGGATGAGTGATCTGGTCAAAGAGAATCCGATGCTCCGTATGATGGAGGTCGAGGTAATTAGTAGCTTCAAACATGGAAAAATACTCGTTACCCGGTACGCATTACTTCTCCAGCTTACTATCCCAAAGTTCAATATGTTTTTTCTCAGCAGCAAAAAGAGCATCAGTGCTATCAAGAACTTTAATGCTTGTGATCTTATCACCTTGTTTGATCGCATTGACCACATCTTGACCCTGGGTCACTTCACCAAAGACAGTGTGCTTGTTATCAAGCCAAGGTGTTGCAATATGTGTGACAAAGAACTGACTTCCGTTAGTACCAGGGCCTGAGTTCGCCATAGAAAAAATTCCAGGACGATCATGCTTGAGGCTTGGAGAAAATTCATCAGCAAATTTGTAGCCTGGGCCGCCCATGCCGGTGCCAGTTGGATCTCCACCTTGAATCATGAAGTCAGGAATGACGCGATGAAAGGTGAGGCCATTGTAGTAACCATGTTTGGCAAGATTGAGAAAATTAGCCGCGGTCATCGGAGCCTTGCTAGCAAAGAGAGTTGCGTGAATCTCTCCATTCGAAGTGTTCATGACGATCTTAATATCGTGGAGAGAAGCTGGTGAGCTAGCACCTGCCATAACAGAAGCCATAAAAAAAGGAGCTGAAATTTTGAGTAGAGATTTTTTCATAAGAAGAATTCTTTCACAAGCAGGGCGATGTCGCAATAACAGAAGAAGAGATGATTCACAGGGATGGAAGAGATGGAGACTTTTCACTTTTCTTTTTTTTGATTTGTTTTTAATCAAAGCAGTTTCCAAACCTAAAATTCCAAATCTTATGAATAAAACCTTAGCCTCACTCTTATTGTTTCTTTCCTTAGTTGACCTTCCTTCAGTTGCAACAGCCGCTCCAGAAGGTCATTCTGAGGCTAAGGATATTGTTATACCATCTCCCCAAAATAAATGGACTATAAGACGCTGGAAGTTTGGTGTTGAGCAAGGAGGAAGAGTGCAGCGCTATGCGAACATAACGCCAGATCTGACAACGAAGCTCAGCGCCAAAATAACAAGTCAGATGGTCCAGTTATTTTAGGGAGATGGTATTACAGAATAGGCGCGCGGCAAGAGGAACGCCAGTGCAGAGCAAAATAGAAGAGGCAAACGGAGCAACAAAACAAGCAATAGAGCAAGGAATAAATCAGACTAAGGAAATAAAAGACCAATGAGATAATCCTCATGTATGTGTTCAGTAAACTCACTGGTCAAAAAGATGTGTTTATTTTTCGAGTGAACAATCGCTACACCCCTGACGTCATTCCCGCGAACGCGGGAACCCAGAAGACTTTCGATTGCAATTTAAATTTTTATAAAAATAAGATTTCTTTTACTTTCTTAAAAATGTTCACCATCTTTTGTGACGTCACATTACTTTTACGAAAACAAAAATAAAAATCGTCAGTCGCTGGATTCCAGCGTCCGCTGGAATGACGTTTGGTAATAGTGTTGAGTGATGCTGAAATAAGATGACGCTATTTTTTCAGAAGTACTCGTTACCCTTCACCCTTCACTCATTACTTTTTCATCACCTTCTGCTCACCCTTCGTATCCTTGATCTGCCAGCCCATCGCAGCAATTTCATCGCGAAGCCGATCGCTTTCGGCCCACTGTTGCTGGGCGCGTGCGATTTTTCGAACTGCTAAAAGTTCTAAAACCTCCGATGGGATTTCTTGAGCAGCCTCTGGTTCTAGTGCCAGCACAGAATTTACACGGTGCCACCAGGCCAAGGTGGCAGCTGCTTCCTGTGGTGTCATAGCGGCAGTGTCGAGCAAGCGATTTGATTCTCGAATGACTTCGAAAAGAACAGCGAGTGCTGCAGAAATATTGAGATCGTCATCGAGTGCTTTAGAAAAATCTTCAAGGGTGATTGAACCTAATTTTTCTGGCAATTTGATCGAAGCGTCTGCAATAGCAAATTCTTCCAGGCGTTCTCTCCAAGCATCAATCCTCACAAGAGCTTGCCGTGAGGATTCCAGGCCTTCCATCGTAAAATTAAGTGGAATGCGATAATGAACAGTAAGGAGTGTGTAGCGAATTTCTCGTCCGCTCCAGCCACGTTCCATCAAAGTGCGAGCCGTATAGAAATTTCCTGCTGACTTCGACATCTTGCTTCCATCAACCATCAGGTGAGCGCAATGCATCCAGAGGCGCACAAACGAATTGCCTGTCACACATTCGCATTGAGCAATCTCTGCTTCGTGATGGGGGAAAATATTATCAATGCCGCCGCAGTGAATGTCGATTTGATCACCAAGGAGGCGCGTGGCCATAGCACTGCATTCAATATGCCAGCCTGGGCGACCAGCTCCCCAAGGGCTTTCCCAGCGGACATCACCATCTTCAGGGCTCCATGCTTTCCAGAGTGCAAAGTCAGCAATTTGTTCTTTTTCATATTCATCACTCTGCACGCGACCGGAGGGACGTTGTGCTTCAAGATCGACATGAGCTAATTTTCCATAATCGGCAAACGAGGTGATTCGAAAATAAACAGAGCCATCCTCAGCTTGGTAGGCATGCTGGCGCTCGATGAGTGTTGCGATCATCGCAATCATTCGTTCAATGTTCTTGGGATCAGTGGCCTCGGGATAGGCTTTAGCAGGGCGCAAGCGCAGGGCGGCACAATCAGCAAAGAAAGCATCTTTGTAAGGACGTGTGTAAGCATCCAGAGTGATTCCCTTGGCATGAGCTCCTCGAATCGTCTTATCGTCAACATCAGTCAAGTTCATGATCCGCTCGACATCATAGCCGCACGCTTCCAGATGACGTTGCAAGAGATCTTCAAAAAGATAAGCGCGGAAATTTCCAATGTGAGCATGGTCATAAACCGTCGGACCGCATGTGTAGAGGCGTACTTTTTTTTGCTCAGGATCAAGGAGCTTGAGCGGCTCTGTTTGGCGTGTGAGGGTGTTGTGAAAATGAGGGAGCATGGGAAAAAGTAAAGAGTGAAGGGTAAAGGGTAAAGGGTGAAGAGTATTTTCAAGATTGAAAGTGAATCAGTATTTTGGAATTTATATTTTAATAGAACTTTATTTGGGAGAAATAAGAATTTTAAAATAGCAGTTCATTTATTGCGACAGCCACTCTTTACCCTTCACTCTTTACTCTTCACGGATTCAATGGTCGCCGTCGCCATTGCCGCAATCCCTTCGCCGCGGCCTAAGAAGCCGAGTCCTTCATTAGTCGTTGCTTTGATTCCAATGCAAGAGACATCGAGCAGGAGAGCCTCCGCAATTTTCTTTTTCATTTCATCAATGTGAGGATTAATCATCGGTTGTTCCGCAATGAGTGTGGCGTCGATGTTGACGAGATGCATTTGATCTTCAGCAAGAAGCTGAATCGCTTTTTCCAAAATTTTGAGGCTCGAAATACCGGCGATCGCAGGATCGGTGTTGGGAAAATAGAAACCGATATCTCGTTTTCCCGCGGCACCCAAAATGGCATCAGCAATCGCATGAGATAAGACGTCAGCGTCAGAGTGTCCTGCAAGGCCCATTCCATCAGGATGGGGAATAGAGATGCCTCCTAAAATGAGAGGGCGCCCTAATTCAAAACGATGAACGTCGTAGCCAATGCCAGTGCGGATCATAAATTTACAAGGATAGAAGAGAGAAGAGATTCACAGAATACGTGCGGCGTGGCAGCTGCCGGATCGACTGCCGAAGGCAGCCGCGTAGCGGCGAGCCTCGCGGGAGCCAGCGAGTTGCAATGGAAGCGATGGAAGGGATAAAAGAAATATTTCTAAATTGAAATAGAATTTTAAAAATGTTGTTAGAGCTTGGTGATGTCTAATTCAAAAAATAAATTTCAAAACACTATTTTTTCCTTATCCCTTCCATCGCTTCCATCCCTGTGAGTTTTCTTATTATAAGTCAAGAGGTAGTAAGCCGCTCGAGGCCACAATCGAGTATTTATCAGGCTCTGTGGCATGAGGCTTCAATTCAACGATGCCGCCTGCCATTTCAACCATGATCACTCCTGCTGCAATATCCCATAAGCTGATTTGATTTTCAATGTAGGCATCGAGGCGCCCGCAGGCGACATAAGCAATATCAAGCGTCGCGCTTCCCATGAGGCGGCACTTGCGGACGGAGCGAACCATTTTCAAAAATTGAGGTGCAGCTTGTTCTATCGTCGCTGCTGTCTTGGATAATCCGACGGAGACAGCGCAGTCAGATAACTGCGTGCGCTGACTAACATGAATAGGGTGTCCATTGAGAGTTACGATTCCTCCGCGAGATGCTTCCCAGAGTTCGTTGCGCATCGGATCAAGAATCACTCCCACTACAATTTCTTTTTTATGACGCAAGGCAATCGAAATGGCAAAGTGAGGAATGCCGTAGAAAAAATTAACGGTGCCGTCAATCGGATCAATGATCCATTGATATTCAGCATTCGAATCACCGCTGATTCCCTCTTCTCCATAAATCGCAAAATCAGGAAAAGAGCGAAGTAATATTTTTTCAATGAGAGATTGGCAACGACGATCGAGTTCTAATTTGATGTCATGAGCCTCAGCAGCATCAACCACGAGTTCGTGTTGATGATGGAGCGCTTGATCGCGTAATAGCTCGCCGGCCGCCAAAGCAGCTTCACGGGCAACGGAGAGATGTTGGGAATAGGTACTCATTTAAGGAAATTAACCGCAAAGAACAAAAAAGAAAAACATTTAACCGCAAAGAACGCAAAGAAAACGCAAAGAGAAAAATTCAAAAAGCTGAATTCCTCTAGCTGAAACTCTTTGCGTTCTTTTGTGGCTATTTCTTTTTCAGCGCATGCAAAAAAAAAATTGGGAAAAGTGGCGAACCACTTCTCCCAATCTTTTGGTTTTTTACTAACAGAAGAAATTTACTTCTTCTTTTTAGCAGCTGGCTTGGCTTTAGCTTTTGGCTTGGCCTTGGCTTTTGGAGCCGCTTTAGCCTTTGGCTTAGCTTTAGCTTTTGGCGCAGGCTTAGCTTTTGGCGCAGGCTTAGCTTTTGGCGCAGGCTTAGCTTTTGGCGCAGGCTTAGCTTTAGCTTTTGGCTTAGCTTTAGTTTTTGCTTTTGGTTTCGTGGGCATCTTCATTCACCCCTTTCGTTCTGCAGTTGCAGGAATCATGTGAGCATAAGAATCCATTAAGGGAAAATGTGCAAGCATCTTGTCACAAAAAAACAAAATTTTTTCGCACCATTTTTTTGAGCGACTTCAAAAAAAATAAGAAAATTATTTCTCGGATAATAATTTTTCGACGTGATCGATGATCGCGCTAGATTCTATCAGCCTTCCCGCGCCTTCATAACCGCAAGCCAACATGCCAGAAGCAGGGCCAATAAATTCCACGCCACGTTGACGCAGGCGTAAAACGTTTTCTTGAGTGGCGGGATGATCCCACATTTTTCCATTCATCGCCGGTGCAATGAGGAGTGGTGCACGTGTTGCTAAAGCGACAGCGCCGAGTGCATCATCAGCAAAACCATGAGCGAGACGAGCGATGGCACTTGCTGTTGCTGGTGCAACAAGTAATAAGTCTGCTTGGTCGGCAAGCTCGATATGGCCAGGATGCCAGCTCATTTCGGTGGGAGCTCCTTCCTGCGAAAGATCATGCAAGACAGGATGACGTGAGAGTGTTTGTAACGTGAGAGGAGTGATGAAATTTTTTGCACCCGGGGTCATCACCACAAATATTTCGTGACCGCGTTGACGCAATTGACTCACGATGTCAGCCGTTTTGTAGGCGGCGATGGAGCCGGTGACTCCGATGACGATTGTTTTACTCATAATTTAAACCAAAGAAAATCGCCGGCTCAAGTAACGCTCGGCGCGCATGACGGCGCGGAACTTTTCAATATTTTCTTCCATAGAGCCGCTGATGATTGTGTAACGGTAGTCTGACCAACACTTCATTTCTAGAGCGGCATTAGCGAGACGAATTTCTACTTGTTCGGCATTTTCTGTGCCTCGTCGTTCTAAGCGGCGGCGCAATTCTTCAAGATCAGGAGGCATGATGAAGACATCAGCGAGAGCATCTTGAATAACTCTGTCTTTACTTGCTCGAATAGCGGCAGCGCCATGGGTGTCAATATCGATGAGGACATCAATTCCTTTTTTCAATTGTTCTAGGACCGGTTCTTTTAACGTGCCGTAAAAATTACCATGAACTTCTGCATGTTCTAAAAAAGCGTCCGTTTTGATGAATGCTATAAAATCTTCATGTGAGAGAAAGTGATAATCTTCTCCTTCGATTTCGCCAGGTCGTGGCGCCCGCGTTGTGCAAGAGACGGAATAGACGAAATCAGGTTTTTGACGCAAGGCGGTGCAGAGCGTCGTTTTTCCAGCACCGGAGGGAGCCGATATGACGAAGAGGATACCAGTGCGGTGGAAGTGGAGAGAGGGAGAAGGATTCACAGGGATGGAAGCGATGGAAGGGATATGATTTAAATTTTTATTTCAATTTTCAAAATTAGATCTCAATAAGTTTAAGCAGCATTTTATTTTTTTTCACAAAAATCCTTTTTATCCCTTCCCTTGCTTCCATTGCAACTCGCTCGCTCCCGCGAGGCTCGCCGCTACGCGGCTGCCTTCGGCAGTCGATCCGGCGGCTGCCACGCCGCACGTATTCTGTGAATTCTTCATTCTTTTATTCTAGATTAGCAAGTTGTTCCCGTATTTTATCAAGCTCTGACTTTGCTTGTACGACCCAGCGCGAAATAGCGGCATCATTGGCTTTATTTCCCAGTGTATTAAATTCGCGAAACATTTCTTGGGCTAAATAATCAAAAGTGCGTGCTTCACCTGTGGATGCTAGGAGCTCTTGGCATTGGATGAAATGACTCTGGAGTCGGACGAGTTCTTCATGAATATCACTTCGTTCAGCAAAGAGCGCAAGTTCTCGAAGAAGAGAAGCGCTATCAGCAGGGATGGGAACCCCTAGGTCCGCAAGACGTTTTCCTAATTGAGTACGACGATGTTGAAAAATGATGGGAGCACGTTCAATCATTTTTTTTACCATCTGTTCTAAGAGGCGGACACGTTTTTTAAGATCAGTTGCATGATATTTTCCTTCCTTAAGGCGCATTTGAAGGAACGCTTTCAGTGCGGTGCTCAAGGCCTGCTGAACGAGCTTCCAGGTTTCTGTGAGGTCAATTTGTTGTGAGAATTCTTCTTTTACGATTCCTGGTAGATGAAGGAGCGTCTCCAGTGAAGGAGCTGTGGAGAGTTTTAAAATTCGCTGCAGCGTGAGCAATTCTTTCCAGGCTTCAATAGCAGCGATTTGATTGATGAAATGATTTTTGGAAGTCTGTTTTGTCAGGAATTCTTCGGTGATTGCAACTTGAATGCGGCCTCGTTTCACTAATTTTTGAACTTCCTCTCGCACTTGAGACTCGAGAGCATTCAATCCACGCGGCAAGGTTATAACAATCTCAAGTCCTTTGCGATTTACGGAGGAGCACTCGACGTGATAGCGGCGACCATAGCCGCTAGCCTTACCCGAACCAAATCCACTCATGCTTATCATTTCAAGAGTCTAGCGCACAATGCTGGCTTTTCAAGATTCTCTATTTTATTTCTGCGCGATAAGAAATTCCACAGCCTCCAAATCCGAGGTCTTCGCGGTTCTCGCGATTGCTGTTTGGAGCAAACGATTGAAAAAGCGTTGTCGGTTCCATGAGTGATTGCTCGCGATCCCAGTAAGGAAGTTGGGAGAGCCAGGTTTCTTCATCTTGGGAAGATGATTCTTTAGAAAGTGCCAATTCTAAAGCTAGTGTTGTGGGTGCAACAAAAGGATCGCTTTGAAGTTGCAAGGTATGATCTGGCGATAATGAGGCCGTGACTTTTTGGCTATGCAGCGTGCCGTTTGCCGTGATCTGAAGGGTAGGCTGCCATGGCTCGCTGGCATCAAAGTTACAGCTGCCTTGCAGGAGTGTCATCGTCGTTCTCGGAAAAATAACAGGCAAGTGCTGTAAAGCGATACTTCCTTCGATGGTCGGGGAGAAGAGATCACTCATGAGGTGGAGGTTGACTGTTTCGCAAGGTCTATTCGAAGGAGGCGCTATTATGGAAACATCGAGGGTCCAAGGAGGGAGATTCTTTGGTGGGGCGATCGGTGGCGATTCAAGGTTGATTCCTGGCGGGACTAAAAAAGGAGTGACCACAATGCTCGAAGGGCCTTGAATTTCTTGCAACAGGACAGTGCCACGAAGAACTCCTTCTTGGTTTTCTCCTTGTAACATTAAATTCAGATCTCCCATGGCGCTGGCAGTCGCAGATTGATAAAGGGGAAGGTGGGTTCCTGAAAAATGATACTCCTGTTTTTGGTGATGCCACTCCGTTGTTCCAGAAAACGTAACTTTTTCTTTTCCTATCCAAGCAATCGCATCATCCAATTCCATTTTATCTTTGTTAAAAAGGAATCGCCCTTGAAGATGGTGGAGAGGAGTGATGTTGCTCTCCATACTGACACTGCCTGCTTGAAATTGTAATTCTCCGGATGGTTCCGGCTGGCCCAGTGTTCCGTTGCAAGTTAGATTGCCCGAGAGGAGGCTCTTCTCAACATGAAAGAAAGAGGTGAGATAGCGAGCTGCTGCCTCATCGAGAGTCAGAGGGGGAATGGAGAGCTTGAGATCGAGAGGAGCCGAAGGAGGTCCGAGTTGCCAGCGTTCTTGTTCTTGTAGTGGAGCACTTTCTTTTTGAACGATGAGTCCCACAGGTAATTTCCCTTGAAGGGTCAGTATTTTATTTTTTGTTGTCGCTAAGGAGAGGTCAATAATTCCCTCTCCTTGCTCTGCAGAGAGATTGAATTTCATTTTCGGATTGCTTCTCTCGGCGGCAGAATCTCTTCCTATGAGAGAGAGATGAAGAGACAGTTTTTCTAAAAGTCCGTCTGCATCAAGACTCCCATCCAAGAATGATGGTAGGATCGGTAAAGGAATTTTTTTTAAGTCATGCTCGATCATCAAGTGGTGACATTGAAGATGAACAGCAAGGGGCAAGTCGCGCAGAAGTGCTTGAGACAATGAGAAGGGCTGATGTGAGAGCATCGTTCCATCCAGTGGAAGAAAGGCATTTCCAGAGAGGGTTGTTACATGATCTTCGGTCAAAGAAAAATTTTGGAGATCGATGCCGCGCGAGGAGAGGGTTAATTGCGTGCTATATTTTTTGGAACCGTTTTCCCATACCAAGGCAGGGAAAGAGATCCATTCTGGACCATAAGATCCTTCACTATGGCTGCTCACTTTGTGCAAACCTTGAAAAAGATCATTAAGAGTCACATGAAAAGATCCTTCGTGCTGCGAGGCCTCGCCGTGCCCTTCCCAAGAAGCTTGGAGGGATCCTCCTTGTAGGGTTGGTTTTTCAAAAAAGGAGAGAGGGAATAACTCAACACAAGACGCCGGTATTTCAGCGTGGCATTGTTGTAAAAGCGGGATTAATTTTTCGGAGAGATCGCTGCTTTGAATGGTTGCTCTTCCTTCGTAATGGTGAGGCCATTTATTTTCAACGATGCCCGAGCATTGTAATCGGTCCGAACCACTCCAAATGTCGAGGTTCGTCAGATTCGTTTTTTCTCCTTGGAATAAAAGTTGTAGTTTTAAAGAATTTAATGGGAGGCTATCAACCGTCATCGCCGTGCCTTGAAGATTCAAATATCCTTCAGCGTGATTGGCAGCGCCGTGAATTTCTCCATCTGCAAAAAGTTTTCCGGTCATATTATTCCAAGAAGTTCCAATAAGATCAGCAAGCTGAGATGCCTCACTAATGTTGGCTTTGAGTTTGAGGAGAAAAGGGGCTTGAGCGATCTTGTGCCATTCTTCGGGTAAGGTTATCTCTCCTGATGCGGCCACACGATTTTCATGTTGTTTGAGTTGAAAGTCGGCGAGTGATATTTTGCGGCCAATGAGATGGGCTGTCACTGCAAGCGAAGCCCAACCTCTTTTTTCTAAACGAACGTTGTCAGCGAGCATGCGCAAGGATGCTTCCGCATCCATCAGATGTGACATCAATCCACGAAACGTGAGTCGTCCTTCCCTGATGGTTCCTGCAAGATTTTTTTGGAGACCTAAAAAACGAGAAAGACGTCCTAATGGCAATTGCTGCCCCAACAAGGCGCTGTCAATGAAAGTTCCCTCAGGAGTGTGATGCAGAGAACCATCAGCACGCAGGAGGCCGTCAAAGGCTTCTGCCGCGATTCCTAATTCGATCCGATCACGATGAGGGATGATTGTCAGGTCACGTAACATGACCTCATCGGCAAGTGAGAGTTGATGTAATGACAATTTTTTTCCATCCCAAAGGGCTTTTGCTTTTCCTGCTGCAAGGCGGCAATGGACTGTCCCTGCTTCAATCAAGATCGATTCGTAGGAAAGCTGGCCACTAAGCTTGTTAGGAAGCGTGCAAGAAAGGCGATCAATGGTATAACGCTCTCCTTCGGAAAGGAGGAGAAAAGAGACGTCATGAAACTGAACTGACGATGGCAAGAGGTCCAGCTCTTCACTCAATGAGGAAGCAAAAGAGGAAAGTTTTTTTTTCCAAAAAGGAGCAGCCGTTGTTGTGGTGGTGCGTAAGTCGATGATCCCTTTTCCATTCTTTGCTTGGAATGACGTGATGAGGAGATGATCTCCAAAAAAAAGACGCCAACAAGAAGAGAATTCTATCGAAGCATCTTCAAAAGTCAATTGTGTGGCAAAAGGAGCTTTGCCAGTACTGACAGTTACACGATGTCCATGGATAGGCCTTCCCCAAGAGACTTCCATTTTTTCAGCCTTGATCGTAAGGCCCGTGACCGGTTTCAAAATCCAAAGCACGGAGCGCACGGACATTCTCAATAAAAAGGCATGGAAAAAAAAGAGAAGGAAAAAAAGGAGCAGCATCGACAAGGCGCTCCAGGCAGCGCGTGTTCTAGAGCGGCCAGGCGGATGCAGTGGGGGAAGAGAGGCTGGAGGCTGGAGGCTGGAGGCTGAAGAATTCACAGGGATGAAAGGGATGTTAAGAAATATAAACCGCGGAATACGCGAAATAACACGAAAAAGAAATTTTTATTTTTGCCTGCGTTAGCACCGCAGCTTCTATCTCCTAACTTCCTATTCGTTCATGTGAACAGATGCCTCTCAACAAATACAAAAAAATACAACCCGCCGCACCAAAGGTGCAACGGGTTGTTTTGTTCCCCCCAGAACATTGTTTCAATGGAGAAAAAGTATAAGCCTGTTTCATTCTTGGCAAGCGAAATTCTAATAGGTTTTTATGAGAATGAATATTTGCTGCGTCATTATCCTAAAATATTTGCTGTAACCTGTACCCTAGACCCTGTAAACTGCCTCATGCTTTCGACCATTCGTAATAATCAATATTCTTTAACGCTCTTTATTGTCATCGCCACGATTGTTTCTTTTGTTTGGCTTTACAATCGGACAAACCTAGCTCAAGTGGGAGCGAATGATGTTGCCACCGTTTATGGACATGTGATTCAACAAGCAGACATCGAGCGGCGCGCTAGAGAGTATCAATTAGCGCTAGCGCTCGGACGGACTGATTTTGTACAAGAGTTGGGTGGTTTTGCTGAAAATGAAAATGCGGCTCTTTCGGAATTTATTTTAAATTCGATGGTCATTCAACATGAAGCGGCTCGTCTGAACGTTGTTCCCAACGCAGAATCGATTGCTATGGAAATTAGTCTGCTGCCTGCTTTTCAAACAGAGGGAGCTTTTGATCGTTCAAAATACCAGCAGTTCATGAAAGAGCAGTTGGCGCCGCGTGGTTTTACAGAGCGTCATTTGGAGGAGATGATTGGAGAGTTGCTTGCCTACCGCAGGCTGCATCAGCTCGTGACCTCTCCTATTGTGGTGAGTGAAGCTCAAGTTCGTGAGGCCGCTCGCATTTATCAACCCGTGACAGCTGACATGATCCGTTTTCCTAAAGATGCTTATCTAAAAGATATCAAACCGATTTCGACAGAAGAGGAAAAAGCATTCTATGAAAAAAACAAGGCAGCTTTTGTTAGCGAGGAAAAACGTTCTGTCAGTTATTTTGTTTTCTCCTTGCCGCCAGCGGCAGGGAAGCTTCAAGGGAAAGAGCGTGTGCATGCCTTGCAGCAGGCGGCCACAGCCGCCACGGCCTTCAAGAAAAAAACTGAGGACGCGATTAAGTCTGGAAAAAATCTTGCTCTGATTGCGAAAGAGAATGGAAAAGCACCCATCACCACGGGCCTCTTTAACCGACGTGGAGAAAGCGGCGACGAGAGTGCTCCTTCGAAGCAACAAAAAGAAGCGAATCCAAAAATTTCAGAGGCTGTTACAACTTCTGCTTTTAGCCTGGCTCAAGAAAAAGATTTTTCCGAAGTGATCCCATCTAATTCCTCTTTTTATCTGGTGATGCTGGAGAAAAAAGTTCCTTCTCATCAACTCACTTTTATGGAAGTCTCATCAAAAATCGATGCCTTCCTTCGCGGGCAGCAAGCCGAGAAGCTCATGAAAGCAGCCGCTTATAATACGCTCATCGATGTGCGCAAAGCTTTAAAAGCAGGGAAGAGCTTTGCTGAAGCTGCGGCTTCAACGCACCATACGGCTGAAGTATTGTCCAACTTATCTTTTCAAGAAAAGAAAGCGTGGAGCGCCGATCAACGACTGATCTTTCAAGCAACACTCACGTTAAACGAAAAAGAATTGAGTGAGGTAAAGCATGCTCTTTGGGGAGATTTTATTATCTATTTAGACCACCGGGCTCCTCTCAGTAAAACAGACTGGGACACACATCATGCAGCTATCGAACAAGAATTTTTAGAACAAGAGCAAAATGTGATCTTTGCCCAATGGCTGAATAAAGCTCGCGGTGATGCTAAGGTAACGATGCTGCATCAGCGCGGAAGGAAGAGATAAAACAGGCTGAAGGCTGAGGGCTGAGGAAATCATATTAGAAAGAGATAACGCAATAAATAGTGGATTCAAAAACTGTATCTTTGTTTTCAACTAACATGGCCTTTAGCCTTCAGTCTTCAGCCTTTAGTCTGAACAGCTGGTGGCATAACAAATACAATGGAACCATTAAAACAGAGTCTCCATGACGGGCTCGAAATCGACACTCTCTTCGACGAAGCAAGTGGCGATCTTGCTGTGGGAGATCTCGAGGCTGCTGCAAAAAAATATCGACGTTGTGTGGAACTCGACCCCAATTTTTTTGAGGGATGGCATGCGCTCGGCATGGTCCTCATGAAGAGTGGCTCTTGCTCTGAGGCGATTAAAGCTGGATTAAAAGCCACAGAACTTTGTCCTAACGATCAACTGGCCTGGTCGAGTCTTTCTCTTTTTTATGTCCGCAATCATCAGATTGCTGAAGCCGAATCAGCTGGCGTGAAGGCGAAGATTTTGTCGTGGGGGGGGAAGGTGGCCAAGGAAGAAGTAAAGAGTGAAGGGTAAAGAGTGAAGAGTGTTTTGAACTTACAAAGTTGCTGTAAATATTTGGCGCGGCCATATTCGAATTTGTAGAGAGTGATGATCTAATCAATTTGATTTGGAGCTGGAAGATTCTTTACCCTTTACCCTTCACTCTTTACTCTTCACTGCATTGTTCCCATGAAATATTTCATCACCACCGCTATCGACTACACCAATGGAGCGCCGCACATTGGGCATGCCTATGAAAAAATTTTAGCAGATGTCTTGGCGCGATTTCAGCGGTTGCGTGGGCGCGAAGTTTTTTTTCTCACCGGCGTTGATCAGCATGGACAAAAAGTTCAACAAGCTGCGGAGAAACAGGGGGTCTCGCCACAAGCATTCACAGATCAAGTCTCGCAACATTTTTTAAAATTGTGGGAACAACTTTCGGTTTCTTACGATGCATGGGCTGCAACGACAGAGGAGAAACATCGGCGTGTGGTGAAAAATATTTTGAGTGACTTGGTGGCTCGCGATTGGCTCTACAAGGCCTCGTACAGCGGGCACTATAGCATTCGTCAGGAACAATTTTTGACGGACAAGGAGAGAGGGGAAGATGGTAGTTTTGGTCCCGAATGGGGAGAGGTTGTTTTTTTTGAGGAAGAAAATTGGTACTTCCGTCTCTCTCGCTGCAAAGAATGGTTGCTGCAATTTTTAGAAAAGCATCCGAGCTTTGTCGTTCCTGAATTTAGAGGGAATGAATTGCAAAATGCTGCAGCCAAAGTTGCAGGAGACCTTTGTATTTCTCGGCCGAAGAGTCGCTTGTCGTGGGGAATTGAATTTCCCTTTGATGCCAATTTTGTCACCTATGTTTGGTTTGATGCTCTTATCAACTATATCAGTTTTGCTGGCTACGGTTCTGAGGATGCGGCCGAGAAAGCTCATTTTGAAAAGTATTGGCCCTGCGATCATCACCTGATTGGAAAAGATATCATGGCGCCAGCACATGGAATTTATTGGCCCTGCATGCTCCATGCGATCGGATTTGCTGATGATCAAATGCCACAGCTGCTCGTCCATGGATTTTGGAATTCGCGTGGAGAAAAGATGAGCAAAAGTCTTGGCAATATCGTTGATCCAAAATTGCTGACAGATCGCTATGGCGCCTCTGCGCTTCGCTATTACATGATGCGCGATATCGTGATGGGGCGCGACGCTGACTTTAATGAAGAGCGACTCATCAATCGCTACAACACAGAGTTGAGTAATGGTCTTGGAAATCTGGTGCAACGGACCTTGAGCATGGTTTTCCGTTACCGAGCTGGAAATCTGTCTTCAAAGTCTACTGATGCTGCGAATAACTGTGTCGCGCCGGTGCTCGCGTCATCGAGTATGAACGAGACACTCGTCGAAAAAGCATCTTCGTGCTGTGCGCCGTCGACTCCTTGTTCTTCATCACCATCAGCGACTTTGAAAACAGATTTTAAAAATGTGACGCTGTCAGCTTCTTTTGAATCGCATCGTCAAGCGGATCTGGCTTCGATCAAAGAATATTGCGAGCAAATGGAAACTTCGCAGGTTCATGCCGCTTTAGAAACCATTGTGAATTTGCTTTATCGAGCCAATGCCTTTGTCGACACCACGGCGCCTTGGAAGCTTGCCAAAGACTCAGCTGCTGCCGATCAATTGGATGGAGTGCTCATCACGCTGTTGCAGTCAGCGCGTGTGGCGGCAAGTCTCTTGATGCCGATCATTCCAGTTGCTTCAGAAGAAATCTTGCGTCAACTGGCTTTGGAACCGATCTCTCTCGTTGGTGACATCGCGATTCCAGCGTTTCCTCAAAATTATGTCGCTGGACAACCGACACCGGTTTTTCCAAGAATCGTTGTGGAAGAAAGCCAATAAATAAGTAAAGAGTGAAGCGTAAAGGGTAAAGAGTATTTTTAAGATCGAAAATAAAGCAGTATTTTCAAACGCCTATTTTTTACAGCACGGATTTTCTAAAAATAAAACTTGAGAGAATAGATTTTTGACAGTGCGACAGCTACTCTTCACCCTTTACTCTTCACTCTTTACTGCATTTTTCCATCCCTGTGAATTCTTTTAAACATTATCGCTACAAGCTCGAATATCTCGGGCTTGTGATAGCAGCATGGCTCGTACAGCGCTTCCCATGGCGTTGGTTGCGGCCTGTGGGGTTTTTTGCAGGAGCCCTTGTTTTTTTCTTTGATCGGAAACGTCGCGAAGTTGCTTTTGCGAATTTGAAAGCGGCTTTTGGAGAAACTTACGATGAGCAAGAGAGACAGGGTATCGCTAGAAAGTCATATCAGATTTTTGCAGCAACAATGCTCGAGTTGCTTTGGTCGCCGCGATTGACTCCGCAAATCATGGATGAGATTGCAGACATCGAGGTGGTGGATCTTCGAAGCTCTCCTCAGTTGGAAGGAGTTCCTGTGATCTATTGCTGTGCACATGCGGCTAATTTTGAATGGACAGGTCAGATCATTGCGCGCTACACGAAAAAATTTCCAGTCATTGCTCAAAAATTTAAAAATCCTTTGTTAGGTTCGCTCTTTAATCGATGGAGATCGAGTCTCGGTCAAGAGGTGATTCTGCAAGAAAAGGCGATGTTAAAACTTTTTCGCTATCTCAAAACAGGTGGTAAATTTGGGATCGTGGTCGACCTCAATCTCAAGCCTCACGAAGGGCCTATCATCGTTCGCTCTTTTGAGCGTCTCTTAGTGCCATTGACGCGGCTGCCAGCAGAATTGACCTTACGTACGGGAGCAATCCTCGTTCCCGTCGAGTGCCTCATGAGGCCTCAAGGCGGCTACAAACTTCGTTTCCTCGAACCTATTTCGGTAACGAGCGAGAGTACCGTAGAATCATTAACACAGGCCTGGTGGAATGCCTTGGAATCAGCCATTCGGCGTCATCCCGAATATTGGCTCTGGAGCTACAAACATTGGCGCTATCGTCCTTCTCAAGGAGAAACAGATTTTTATCCTTTTTATGCAAATGAATTTCCTCCGTTTGATGCATTATTAAAAACGGCCCTTTCAACCGCGAAGTGCAACACGTGAAAAAAAATAGAAAGGCTACATGATGATGGTAATCTTTAAGGTGTCAAAACCAAGGAGATTATCATGGCCAGAGGCTATCATCATGTAACCAGAGACAAACGA
>JAPLTJ010000117.1 GCA_026398175.1 Verrucomicrobiia bacterium
ATAGCTGCTGCGGTTGTCATAGGATCTCTGAAAATTTGCTCCCATTGTGAGAAGACCAAATTAGAAGTAACCATGAGGCTTCGACGCTCATACCGATCTGCTAAGAAAGTAAAAAACACTTCCATCTCTTCTCTATTTTGCTGCACAAAACCAATGTCATCGAGAATGACTACTTCAAAATAATCGAGTTTTTTAAGGGCTGCTTCTAATTTACTTTCTTTCTTGGCCAAGAGAAGACGCTCTACAAGCTTGAAGGTTGGTATAAAAAGCACTCGTCGTTTCTGACGCAAGATGAGTTCATGACCAAGAGCTGCTAGGAAGTGAGTTTTACCACGACCTGGCAATCCAAAGGCCAATACGTTTTCATGTCGATCGATGAAGTTTCCTTCCAAGAGCTGTGGCAATTGACGTCTTACCTTCTCTGAAAGAAGTGCCGTCTTCAAGGTTCCCATTGTTTTTCCTAGAGGCAGACAAGATAGTTTCAGAAGGCGCTCTGTGAGCTTGTTAGAGCGTTCTTGAGCCTCATACTCACACATGTGAAGGAGCAGTTCACGATGTGTCCAATTTTTCTTTTCTGCCTCAAGAAGAGCTTCTGCTGAAATAGTTGCCATCGTTGAGAGATTGAATGATCTCAATAATATTGCAAGAGTGTCGTCTTTAGTTTGCATAAGACACCTCCTTAGAACTGAACTCTTCAAAGAGATCATCATAGTCACTTAAAATGACCTGTGGAAGAGCCATGTCCATTGGCATGAGACTCCTACTTGGCATGTTACTACGTACCATGTCCAAACTCAGAGTATTATTGATATTTTTTCCTAGAACCTCTTCTACTTCAGTCTGACTGGTCTCAGCGGCTAACTTCAATACATGAAGATAGTCACGATCTCCGCGACGAAGGCCGTGATTTTCGACTAATTGATCATAAGCCCTACGGTAAGTGACTGAAGGAAAAAGAGCATCTCGATGCCTCCAGTTGGTGAAGGCACCAGGCTTACTTACTAGTGATGAAATAACATGCCGAAAGTCAATGCTAGCAGATTTATCTTTGCTACACTTTCGAGGTAAAGTAATGATCTCCTTTGTGCCGCAAAATACTTTGATATGAACTTCTCCTACGTGAACTTTGACTTCAGTGCCTATCAAGCGTGATGGCACTGAATAAGCTATTTTTTTAATCCTTATTGTGCTTGCCCAACTTACCTTCACGTAGCGCTCTTCGTAATCAGGTAATACCGTTGGAGGCAGCTCATTCATTACATTCAATTCTTCTGTTACTTTTTTGCAGCGTCCGGCATTGGCCTTGTTCAAGACTCCTGCAAGAAAGAGATCATAGGCTTCAAGGCTCTCAAAATAACGATGTCCACGTAGTAACAGGTGTTGTTTGATACGACTTTTGAGATGTCCATTGAGACTTTCAACATCTCCATTTTCGTTGGGACAAGCGACATTGGTTGTTCTTGGAGTCATTCCAAAATGTTCAGCGATGGCAACAAAATCATCATTAAATTTACGATCCTTGCCGTCTCTATTAAGTTGATGGGTAGCTGCTGAAGAGTTGTCAATCTGCCATATCTTTGGAACTCTTCCCAAGTGCAACAGTGCTGCTTGAATGCCGTTACGAACTGAGAGTATTGACTCGCTCGAGCACCGAGTAGCCCACTGCCAGTTGGAATGAATCATTACGCTATGGCAGAGCAAATGAGGATATGCTTCTCCTAGAATAGTGATTTCAAGAGACTCCATATGAGTCCAGTCCGTTTGCATGACTTCTCCTGGAATGGTTACTTGTTCAAAACAGACTGCCTTCCCTGGACCATGTAACCATCGCCACTGCTGTATCCTACGTTGAAATGTTCTTAGTTTGCTCTCTAAAAACATCTCGGGATATTTTGGTTGGAAATATTCAAAAAGCGTCTTCCCTTGCAGCTCTGGAGCCGTTTGGAGCATTGCCTCAACTTCTGGCCAAACTGTAGAAAATTCATCTTTTCGTGTTTTCCAATCGTGATTAACTTGTGGTGGATGGTACGGATCTTTTAGATTCAAATACTTTGCTGCTGTATCGCGATCCATTCCAGATTTAAGTGCGCTCATACGAATATTACCCTTTTTATTATGCTCAGTAACGAGCTGTTTAATCTGACAACGGTTAATCATGCTTCACCAGATCAGGAACGTAGTAGCCTGTCGCTTACTACGGTTCCATTCTGGTAAAACGCCGATTTACCGCACTTAAAAGTGCGGAATTATAATTGTCGTCAGTGGGTATTTATAATTGTCGCTGGGTACTCTATGGAAAGAATCAGAGAAAGTCTTTACACGAGTTAATCAACGAGTGGGAGGATGGGCTCAATACTTCCATTATGGAAATAGTGTACAAACCTTCGCAAAGATGGAGAGATATGTG
>JAPLTJ010000065.1 GCA_026398175.1 Verrucomicrobiia bacterium
CGTTTGTCTCTGGTTACATGATGATAGCCTCTGGCCATGATAATCTCCTTGGTTTTGACACCTTAAAGATTACCATCATCATGTAGCCTTTCTATTTTTTTTCACGTGTTGCACTTCGCGGTTGAAAGGGCCAAAGAAAAAAAATCTGTTTTTAATTCCTAGAACTTTTTTATAAAAAAGTTCTTCTTTGATTTCTTTGATTTCTTTGAGCTCTTTGTGGCTAATTCTTTTTCTTATTATTTTAAAAATGCTACTAGATCGCTTCGCGATCTACAGCCATGGCTGCTCTAAGTTCGTCCACTCATGCCAGGTCATTGTTTGTGAGCCGCCAAGAGCATTCCAAAGTTGATGGCATCGATCGCTCCAATGAGCATAGTTGGGAGCAGCCATAGAAGCATCCGCTGATTTTGGAAAAATAAAATAGCTGACATGAGGTGAGCTGAGAGGGCGATGATCAGCTCCTGAGCGAGGATCAATGGCCCTGCAGAGGCGAAGGGAAGCCTCTCCGATTTTGGCAGAAGGACCAATGTCGCCAATGATGGCGGGATAGAGCGTGTTTTGATAAAGAACAACAGCGTAGTCACCAATAGCAGCTGACTCAGTATTTTTGGAATCGAGCATGAATTTTGGAAGTACGATAAAAGGATCAGCCGAGCCGATGAGAAAACTCCAACGCTGAAGTTCCGTGAGCATTTGCTCTTTGTTGCTGACTTGCTCTTGAAGTTTTGTTTTTTGATCGAGCGTCAAAGCAATGTTGGTCATGCTTGACCTTGCTTGAGTCAACTGAGTTTCGATTTCAGAAAGATTAGGGTTAACATGCGCAGTGGCCTTGGGCCATCGATAGTTGGTTTGAGGCTGATAGCAGCTGGAAAGTTTTTCTAAAGGAATATTGCGATCGCCATCAGAACCATCTGCATTCACATTCATAATGGCCTGAACGAGGAGGGCGCGTGCTCCATTTTTTTGATGAGTCAAAAATAAGATCGTCTGGCAATCGTAGAGCGACTCTCGTGGAAAAAGTTGTTCCAGATGACTGAGATGATGTTGCAGTGACTTAGTTTTGTTTTCAAAGAGAGTAGTAAAAAACGGAGAGGCACTTTTTTTCCCTGCGGCTGAGGAAGGAATCATCTCTTCCAAATTAGGAAGCGCTTGTGGCAGCTCTGGTGTCGCAGCAGCAAGCTCAGCTAGGCTGGTCGCTGGTTTTGGAATAGTCAGATGAAATGTCAAATGCAGGCGATAATCTTCAGGAGTGGCAGCTGTGATGAGGGCGCAGTTAGTGCTAGTGTTGGTTTCTACTTGCGCGTCTACAAGGGCTCCATTGGCCATCTTGACGAGATCATAGTTGGCGCGAGGGAGCGTGAGTTCAGAGGAATGCTTTTTTTTGTGGCAAGCGCTCAATCCCATTAATACCACCAGGAAAGAAAAGATGATAAAAAACCAGGTTGCGATTGTTTTCATAACCTTATTCTTAAAGACGGCTTCTTGACATTTTAAACCCTTAAACGTGTGCGAAGCACACTAGCTGCCCGATTGATAAGAACCAGGCAGGATGTTGAGACCCATCAAAGTGATTTTATCAAGATGGCCTGAGCGTTTGAATTTGCTATCTTTTTGATAGGCTTGGAGAGCAGCTTTCAAATTAGCATCAGGGAGTCCATTAATCGGGCCAGCATAATAGCCAAGCAATTTAAGACTGCGTTGTGCTTTCTGTACCGTGGCCACTTGAATTTCGGGAGAGGCTGCTAGCAATGGTCCGCCAACAAAAATATCAGCGAGCGCTTTTGGATCAGCGGCTAGGGAAGAGGGAGCGGTGCTGCGAAGTTGAGGGAAATTCTTTTTTGTTGAAGCTCGATTATTTAAGCCGAGAGCCTCTGTTGTTTCTGGCGTCAATGTTCCTGTGGGACGCAGATGATTGGCGACTTGAAAACGACGGATCGCGGCGCTGGTAGCACTTCCCATGCTGCCATCGATAGCGCCTTGATAATAACCGAAGTGGGTGAGGGATTGTTGTGCAGAGCTGACGCTAGGCTGCGCTAGAAGCTGATCAGAACTCAAGGCGATGATGAAGAAAGTGAGGAAGAAAAGCATTCGATTCATAAAGATATATGACTAATGATAACAGGTAATAGGAATTTAGCGTTTAAAAAAATTTGAATTTCCAGTGGCCTCTTGCCCTGCAAAACGCTCTACCATGCGCTCCCAGATTTCTTTTCCTTTTAAAATTTCAATTTCAATCCTGAGATAATAAATAGGGACTTCCATGTTCGAGAGACGTGGGATGCGGACGGCATCTTTTTCTGTCGTGAGGGCAACTGTCAGTCCTCGGCGGCGGCAACGTGAGAGAAATCGTTCAATCTCGCGTCGGGAGTAACGATGGTGATCGGTGTAGCTTTGAGTGAAGGCCAAGTCAGCGCCCAGCTTGCGGAGTCCTTGTTCAAAACTTTCAGGAGAAGCGATGCCAGAGAGGACTCCAATTTTGAGATCCTTCAAATGACTTAAGGGAAGGGTTTCTCCCGTGATCATGTTGCAAAGCTCTATCGGTCGATGAGCACATTCAATGATCTCTGCTGTCCGATTGAATTTTCTGATCCGTTCACGCAAGAGAGAAAGGTCGCTACCGTTGCATTTGGTGATGATGATGTGAGTGGCTCTTCGCAAGTGCTCAGGGGGCTCGCGCAAGGTGCCACGGGGAATCAAAAATTCATTGCCAAAAGGAGCTTCACGATCAATCAAAACAAGATCAAAGCGATGGCGTAATTTTAAATATTGAAGTCCATCATCGAGGAGTAATAAATCGGAACCTAAGCGCTCGATGGCATAGAGCCCGCTTTTCACGCGATCACGATCGACGAGGACGGCTACTTTTTTGAGGTTTTTAGCCAGCATGAATGGTTCATCTCCTGCTGTTCTCGAATCGAGAAGTAAAGCTCCACCTTCCGAAACAATACGAGGGGCAAAAAAATCTTGATGCTGTTTAAGTCGAGCTAGAAGGCGCTTCACAAGAGGCTTGGGCACGCTCTTGTAACCACGACTTAAAATAGCAACATGACGACCGCGCTCAGTAAGTTCGCGTGCCAATTTTTCCACAATCGGAGTTTTGCCAGTGCCGCCCATCGTTAGGTTACCGATGCTGATCACAGGACATCCTAGGAGATGTTGTCGCAGAAGATGAGAGCGATAAAGAAAAAGACGTGCCTCTACAATTTTTCGATAAAGTCGAGAAGCCTGATAGAGTATGGCTCGCAGTACAGCAGCACGTTTGCCACCACGGCGTTCCATGATGACGTCGAAGGCTAATTGCTCAATACTTTCAAAAAATCGTCTCATAAGAGGGCCTGTTGAAAATTCTACTGATGCAGCGAAGAACTGCGTCGCGCCGGTGCTCGCGTCATCGAGTATTAATTATACACTCAGCCGCTGTGCGCCGTCGCTCCTTGTTCTTCATCTGCCTCAGCGAATTTTGAACAGGCTCTCAAGTCTAGAGTGAGCCCGGTTTCTAATCAATAGCCGTTTTATCTACTACCCTCGTTATTAGCAGTAGTTATTACAATTTTGCTTTCCGGAGGAGCAATTTGTTGAATGGCTGCTGCAACTTGTGTTGCTTTTTCTTGGCCTAGTGCAACAGCCGCAATAGTAGATCCAGATCCGCTGAGCCAACCACCGAGCGCGCCTGCTTTTTCTGCGGCAGCTAGGACGTTCGGTAAAAAAGGAATGAAGGGTGTGCGAAAAGGTTGATGAAGGCGATCATGAAAAGCGCCGCGCAAAAGATCGTAATTTTTTGTCGCAAAAGCAGTGGCAATGACGGCGGCATCTGCTGCATTAGCTGCTGCATCTGCTGTCGTAATGGTTAAGGGGAGAAGCTGGCGTGCTGCATTTGTTGAAACTTCAAAATCAGGAATCAGAAGTACAAAAAAAAGAGCAGAGGAGACGTCGTAGTGGAGCGGAGCATGATCTTTCCTCGCGATGGTAAATCCTCCGAACAAAGCAGCAGCTGCATTATCGGGATGTCCTTCTAAAGAAGCGCAAAGTTGGTAGAGCTCTGAGGAAGAAAGAGGATCTCCTAACATTTGATTCAATCCCATGAGAACTCCAAGCCTGAGCGTAACACTGCTTCCAAGGCCGCGTGAGCGAGGCACGTCGCCATTAACTGTTATCGAAAAAGAAGAATGATTTTGCTGAGTCGTTTGAAAAAAAAGATCAGCTGCTTTTTGAGCAATCAAAGGCACGTTAGTAGGAGCGATGCTTTTTGTAATCGTGACCTGATTAAAAATATTAAGAGCAATTCCAAAAGAATCAAATCCAGGCCCGAGATTGGCCGTGGTGGCAGGAATGCTGATGGTTAGGGATTCGAGAGAAGACATAAAAGAGCGATGAGTTTTTTTCTTGATCATCAAGTTTGTTGAGCAGCAAGGCTAGCTTCCAATTTTTCGCAGTGGCAATCCCGAAAAAAGATTGGATTCAATTTTTTCGAGAGAGACTCCTTTTGTTTCTGGAACGAAAAAAACAAAGAAGAGCCAGGAGAATGCCTGGAAGCCAGCGTAAAGAAGAAAGGTATTTGCACTTCCCAAATAATGAAGCAGGGTTAAGAAACTACCGCTGACAATCGCATTGGAAATCCAATTTGCAGCAGTACTAAAAGTGACTCCAAAATCTTTTCCAGCAAGAGGAAAAATTTCAGAGCAAAGAAGCCAAACGACTGGACCAGCACTCATGCCAAAGCCAAAAACAAATAGAAGAAGCGCTCCTGCCGCTATATTTGCAAGAACAGGGTTGTGCAGAAGATCCATTTTCAAAAGAAAACCAACTGTTGCCAGAGCTATTCCCATGATAGTAAAGCCTAGTGTCATGATTGGTTTGCGGCCTAGTTTGTCTATAAAAAAAAGTGCTATCAATGTGGAAAACATGTTTGCAATTCCAATAAAAATCGTTCCCCAGAGTTGTTCTGAAGTACTGGAGAAGCCTGCAAATTGAAAAATGCGAGGAGCATAGAATAAGACAATATTGATTCCAGTAATTTGTTGAATAATTTGAAGGCAGACTCCTAGTGAGAGGACGTGACGAAAAGGAGAGCTTGTTTTTAATAACGCCGTTTCAAAAGTGAAGTGCAACACTCTGCTCTGAAAAGCTAGCATTATGGGTTACTCAAAGGTGTGTTACTTTTTGTTAGGTTAGACTTGAGGGTAGGAACAGGAAAGCGAGCAGGCAAGGAAGAATTAGATGGC
>JAPLTJ010000035.1 GCA_026398175.1 Verrucomicrobiia bacterium
CATTGCTATCCTTCACAAGAAATTTAAGCTGCCTGGAAGCTTGCACAGAAGTTTGCAACTTTTGAGCGTTCACCCATTTGAAAAAATCCCTATCGATCAACTGCTTGCAAAAAGAGACTTCAGAAATAATGAAACATCAACCTCTAACCAGTTGACGTTGTTTGACTTTTAACCGGACAGTTGTGACTTTTTATAAAAAGGCAACGTCGTCACCTCGGCCTTGTAATGCTTGCCTCGCACTTCGATCTCCACCATTTTCCCGAGCTCGCTCCACTCGATTGGAAGATAAGCCATGGCGATTCCCTCTCCTAGACTTGGAGAGAAGGCACCACTCGTTGTTTCTCCAAGCAACGTCTCACCGTCGTAGATGGAATAGTGAGAACGGAGAGGAGGTCCTCCTGCAGAGAGCTTGAGCGGCGTGAGGCGAAATTTCAATCCAGCTGCGCGCTGTTGTTCTAATGCTGAGCGTCCCACAAAATCTCCTTTGAGCGGATCATCGAGAGAGACAAATTTTTCAAGACCTGCTTCGAGCGGCGTCCGATCGATCGCAAGATCAGAAGCATTGAGAGGATATCCCATTTCTAAACGCAAGGTGTCGCGCGCGCCCAAACCACATGGCTTAGCTCCCTCAGCAACGAGTTTGCGCCAAAGTTCCAATCCATCATGATGAGTCAAGAAAATTTCAAATCCATCTTCTCCGGTGTAGCCAGTCCGTGCTATTAAGCCAGCCTGAAAATCTGGTATAGCAGCAATGCCATTTCGTTTGGGAGTTTCTATTTCAGGTAGTACTTTTTTTAACACCTCCTCCGCTTGCGGCCCCTGAAGAGCAAAGGCAGCATATTGATCGCTATGATCAACGAACGTCACGCTTCGATCGGCAGGCAAGTGCTTTGTCAGCCATGCAACATCTTCTTCTCGGCGGCTCGCATTGATGACAAAGAAAAAATCAGCTTCTCCGGTGCGATAGAGAATAAGATCATCAATCACTCCGCCTACTTCATTGAGCATTAAAGTATATTGACCCCGACCCCAAGCAAGCTTGCCAACACGATTCGTAAACATCGTTTCAAGCCAGGCTGCAGCTCCGGGCCCTGAAACAAAAACTTCTCCCATGTGCGAGACGTCAAAAATGCCAGCAGCTTTTCTGACCGCTTCATGTTCTTCTTTAATCCCGCCGTATTGCACCGGCATGTACCATCCAGCAAAGTCGACCATGCGAGCCCCGGCTTCAAGGTGTGCTGGTTCGAGAGGAGAGTGGAGGACGTTTTCGATTGAGGATTGCATTTTTTTAATCTTAATTTGATGTGATTTTTAAGCTCGTTTCAAATGAACTTCCCTAGTGCTTTGAAAATTCGCTGATACGGATGAAGAGCAAGGAGCGACGGCGCACAGCACGAAGAGTATTTTTCGACGAGTGTCTAGTTAATACTCGATGACGCGAGCACCGACGCGACGCAGCTCTTCGCCGCATCAGTAGAATTTACAATGTGCTAGGAAAAGTTGAGATATGTATATGAGTTAAGGGTCCGCTCGTACTCGCTCAAGAGCCTCATGCCCTCATTCGGTTTCAAGCGATCGCTTTTGATCGCAGCATCGAGCTGGGTTTTAATACGACGTGCCATTTCCTTGGGATCCCACTGCGTGTGAGTCAGAACGCTTCCGACGGTTGTTCCTGGAATTTCTTCTTCAATATAATATCCTTCCTCCTCGTCCTCATCGAGGAAGACATGCATTTCGTTGACGCGTCCAAAAAGATTATGCAAATCCCCCATGATGTCTTGATAGGCACCCGTTAAGAAAAACCCAAGGTAGTAAGGTTCGTTAGGAATCAACCGATGCAGTGGTAATGTTGGTCGCACATCTTGAAAATCAATAAACTTCGCAATCTTTCCATCAGAATCACAGGTGATGTCAACCAACGTTCCTTGACGTTCCATTTTTTCATGATGTCGATGAATCGGCATAATAGGAAACAACTGCCCCAAAGCCCAGTGATCGATGATTGATTGAAACACAGAAAAATTGCAAATGAGTTGATCCGCAAGAGAGACTTCTAATTCCTTCACCTCTTCGGGAACATATTTTACGTCCTTGTAGAGTTGAACAACCCCTGCTGCAATCTGCCAGTAGAGCGCATCAATCTTAGCTTTAGAACGCAAATCGAGGATTCCCAATTCAAACATCGATTGCGCCTGATCGCGAATTTGTTGCGCATCGTGGAGATTTTCTTGTCGCCGTTTTTTTGTCAAAGAAGCACCGATCTCAAACATGTCATTCACGAGTTTGTGGTCGCTGGGTGCGGCAACAATTTCGCGAGGAGCGTGCTCTTTTTCAATCACTCCAAAAGCCTCTACAATCAAGACGGAATGAGGCGCTGCAATATAGCGCCCACTTTCGCTGACAATGATCGGGTGTGGCACTTTTTCGGCATCACAAATTTCCATGATGTTGTAGACCAGCGTCCGCGTATATTCATGCACCGAATAGTTCATTGAACTATCAAATGAAGTACGAGAGCCATCATAATCGACAGCAAGACCACCTCCCACATCGAGGTATTCTAGAGAATGCCCCATTTGATAAAGTTTAGCATAAAAGCGAGTCGCCTCACTCGTCGCTCGATTGATCGTGCTAATGTCAGGAACTTGTGATCCGACATGATAGTGCAACATTTTTAACGCTTGAGGAATTCCCGCTTCGTGGAGCACATCACTCATCGTCACCAGCTCTGCCGTATCGAGTCCAAACTTTGCATTTTCACCGCCGCTCGTCGCCCATTTTCCTGCGCCCTTGGAAAGAAGCCGAACACGAGCTCCAATGAGAGGCACGACATTCATCCGTTTGGCCACCGCTAAAATCTGATAAAGCTCTTCCAATTTTTCGACCACAAGGATGACTTTTTTTCCCAGCTTCACTCCCATAAGAGCAGCCTGAATTAATTCTGGATCTTTATAACCATTACCGACCAGTAAACTTTCAGGATCTTCGTGAACGGAGAGCGCGGCAATCATCTCCGGCTTACTACCTGCCTCTAATCCAAAATGATATTTTTTTCCAGCATCAACAATTTCTTCTACCACCTCATGAAGTTGATTGACCTTGATGGGGAAAACACCACGGTAACAATTTTTATAACCAGCTTCCTCAATAGAAGTCGCAAATGATTCATTGAGGCGGCGCACGCGGTCACGGAGGAGATCTTGAAAACGAATCAGAAGAGGCGCCCGAAATCCACGTTTCTTCCCCTCTTGCACCACGTCCATCAAATCAATGGCTTTCTCTTTTTCTCGCGTAGGAAGGATCGCCACATTTCCTTTTTCATTAATAGTCGCATACCCTTCGGACCATTCATTAATGTAGTAAGAGGCAGCTGCGTCGCTAGGAGCCTCAGGATGCTCGCTAGGCGAGGTTGAAGCGTTGAAATGCTGAGGGGTTGAAACGAAGCTCATTTTAAAATGTTACCGTGAGTTATAGAACCAGTATTGTTTTTATCGTCAATTTTTCTAGAAGTCTTCATGAAGCTCAAAAAAAAATCAACGCTTCAACCTTTCAACGCTTCAACACTACCAAGGTTCCTACCTTGGCAGTCGCTTTCTTCGTCATCCACATCATTTTTCTCCGCAAGATCAGCGAGGTGATTCCAGCCATCATAGAGAGATCCTGCTGCTTGGAGGACTCGCGTGACCTCTTGAGAAAAACTTTTTTCATCTAATGCAGCAAGAGAAATTATCTTACCAACTGAAAGCATTCCCTCTTGAGTAATAAAAGCAACGATTCCTGTTGTCAACCGACTCACAGCATTGAGTTGATGGAGGATTAAAAAGCGATCGTGATTGACTTCGCGATTATCGAGATCGAGCAACATTAGATCAACTTCAACAACAGCCTCACTTGGCTCGGCTTCATTTTCTGTAAGAGCATGTGGGATAATTCGTAAGACAAGAGTTTCTGTGGACATTTCAATCTCTCCCTCTTGTTTTTCAAAATCTTCTTTTGTGATAGAAGAACCAGTAGCAGCAAGAAATTCTTGAACCAGAGTGAAGTAAGTAGTCTGTGAGAGATTAAAATTCATGCCATTAATTGATTTTGATTGATCTTTGATGAGTTAACTTTTTTTCATGCACGCAGCAATAAATCCTTTAAAAAGAGGATGGGGTGCATTGGGCTTGCTCTGAAATTCAGGATGAAATTGAACTGCTAAAAACCAAGGATGATCGCGGATTTCTATGATTTCTACCAATGTTCCATCCAGCGATGTTCCTGAAACACTCAATCCTGCAGCTTCCATCCGTTCACGATAAGCGTTGTTGAATTCCCACCGATGTCGATGTCGCTCTGCAATTTCGGTGCGACCATACACTTGATGAGCGAGCGAATTTTTTTTGAGGAGCGCTGGCCATGTTCCCAACCTCATTGAGCCGCCTTTGTCAGCAACCTCTTTTTGTTCCTCGAGCAAACAGATCACTGGCTCTGGCGTCGTTGGATCAAATTCGGTGCTGTTGCTCTCGGGAAGGCCACAGACATTACGAGCAAACTCAATCGTTGCAATCTGCATTCCAAGACAAAGACCTAAGAACGGAATGCCATGTTCGCGTGCATACCGTGTTGCGGCAATTTTTCCCTCGGTGCCACGATCTCCAAACCCTCCAGGAACAATGATTCCAGCAACACCAGCAAGATATTTTTCGGCCCCATCTTGCTCAAGCTCCTCCGCATCGACAATGAGTAACTCCACTCCGCAATCATTAGCAGCACCAGCGTGAGTCAGCGATTCATAAATGCTTTTGTAAGCATCTTGGAGTTCATATTTGCTAATAATAGCAATCGTGACTTTGTGAGTAGGAGAAACAATTTTATCAACCAGTCGCTGCCATTCTGACATTTCAGCAGGCGGAGCCTGAATCCCAAACAGACGACAAATTTTTTCATCCAGCCCTTCGTGCTGCAACATGAGAGGATATTCGTAAATCGAATGCTCCACGTCACGCGCTTCAATCACTCCATCCACAGGAACGTTACAATAAAGCGATAATTTTTCGCGCACTTCCTCGTTGAGCGGCTGCTCGGTGCGGCAGAGCAGTACTTGCGGCTGCAATCCAATTTCACGCAACTTGGCAACACTTTGTTGTGTCGGCTTGGTCTTCAACTCGCCAGCTGCTTTGATGAACGGAAGCAAGGTCACATGCATCAAGATCGCATTCTCAGATCCCACTTGTAATATGAACTGACGAATGGCTTCTAAAAACGGCAACCCTTCGATGTCTCCCGTCGTTCCTCCAATTTCTGTAATTAAAATATCGGCGTTGTTGGTCTCTTCAAAAGAACGAATGCGCTTTTTAATTTCGTCGGTGATATGAGGAATTACTTGAACTGTTTTTCCTAAATAATCGCCACGACGCTCTTTGGAAAGAACTGTCTCATAGACTTGGCCACTCGTTATGTTGTTGGCCCGCGTGAGCAACGAATTCGTAAACCTTTCGTAATGTCCCAAATCCAGATCAGTCTCTGCTCCATCAGCCAACACATAAACCTCTCCATGTTGCAGAGGATTCATCGTCCCTGGATCAACGTTGAGATAGGGATCAAATTTTTGTAATGCGACTCGTTGCCCGCGGCGTTCTAAGAGCGTCCCCAGCGAGGCCGAAGCAAGGCCTTTTCCAAGAGAACTAACAACACCACCTGTTACAAAAATATATTTCATCTTCATCAAACCACAAACGATATACGAAGACAATCCGGCCCGCTATTTAAAAAATAAAAAAATGTCGCTCACATAGGAAATATGTGTCGCCCTATTCGACCACCAGTCACAACGACATCTTTTTTTTGTTCTTTTATTTTTCTATTCAGCTGCTGCATCACGGTTGTCCGCTCTGCAAGTTTTTGATCGATTTGACCAATTAAAATTCCTTTGATCTTTTGATATTTTGGATCTTTCACAAAAGGTCGCCGTTTCAAAAGTGAAGTGCAACACTCTGCTCTGAAAAGCTAGCATTATGGGTTACTCAAAGGTGTGTTACTTTTTGTTAGGTTAGACTTGAGGGTAGGAACAGGAAAGCGAGCAGGCAAGGAAGAATTAGATGGC
>JAPLTJ010000008.1 GCA_026398175.1 Verrucomicrobiia bacterium
ATACCCATTCCCTGCCTCTATCAGCACAGCGCCGTGAGTTCAATCTCGTGGCACGCTACATGGTTTTGCCGTAGGCTATTTTTAAGTACTAACTTTTTTAATAGACCCCTGTGTATCAAAACACGTGAAATGCTCCTGGAAGGCCGATGGATACTGCGTTAAACTTGAATTTGGACTTGAGCGGTATATACTCATACATCCCAGCGTCAAAATTCAAGTTGTGCCTTGTCCCATCAGCCTTCGCACAGCGTCTCGTCACGAAGTGTATGAAATATCCGGGCTAGCATCGTTGTCAGAGCTGTCGTTATGTTCGCATAGCGCTGCGCTCTTCCGTCTTGCTAGGAACAATAATACCAGCGTAAAAAAAATCTATTTTTCATTCGCAATGAGTATAATTTAAAAATATCAAAAAAAACGGCACTGGTTTTCCCAGTGCCGCTTGATAAATAAACTATTCTAAAAATTCCTAATCGATAAGAAAGTGAATTAGAAGTTAAAGCGAACGCCAGCACGAGGAAGAGCCATGCTAAGATTACCATTAGCGGCACCTGTACCATAGAGCCAACGGCACTCTGCGAAAAGACCAACGTTACGAGCAAAGCGCCATTCGACACCGGCACCAACATTGCCATCACCTTGAGAAACAGGCCCCCAAGTAGCACCACCACCAACCATGGCGTAAGGAGCAAGATTCCAAGCACAGATAGGATAACGAAGAAGAAGATCAGCTTGTAAGCAGTCAACTCCAACAGCACCAGCTCCGCTTGATGGCCAAAAACCACCAACCGCATCATCAATACCAACACCGATGTATTGAGTGAAGAAGTAGTTGATTCCTAGATCGCCACCGATCCCACCACCACTCTTGTTGTTATAATTGCCGCCAGCGCCTTCAGCTGCAACATCAACTTGCCATTCGTTAGCACGAAAGCGGCAATCGTCTGCAGGAGCGACAACTTTTTTAGAACTGACTGCTTCTCCAGCAAACGACGTAACAGCCGTTGCAAGAACAAGCGCGATTAATGATAATGTTTTGTTCATAGATTTAATTGGTTTGTGAAATAAGAATATTCAGGGCTCTTGAATAAAGAAAGAAAGCGTTTGCGTCAATAATTAATTTTTATTTTTTCCTTCGAGACTTTGTTGAACAGCGACCTCAAGCGTCTCTTGCTCTTCTTCAGAATCGGAAAGTGGCAGTTCAGGCCCTGCTGAAGCCTCACTGGAAGCAGCGCTCTGCGGAAGTGGAATATACCGCAATTCTGCAGCGTTAGGGAGTTCATCTAAAGCGCGCAAACCAAAATGATCCAAGAATGCCTGTGTCGTTGTATAGAGAAGAGGTCGTCCAGGGACTTCAGAACGCCCTGCAATGCGAATGAGCCCCCGATCTAACAATGTTTGCATCACACCATCAACAGCCACTCCTCGCACTGCTTGAATGTCAGCACGAATCATCGGCTGTCGATAAGCGATGATGGCTAATGTCTCCAAAGCAGGAGCGCTTAAGCGCGTAGGACGAGCCTCTGGAAAAAGTTGACGCAACCAAGGCGCAAATCGTGATGCCGTGACCAACTGCCATCCTGAGGCAGTTTCGCGCAATTCATACGCCCGTCCACTCATCACTACTTCTTGCTTTAATGCATCAAGTGCACTTGCAAGATCTGTTTCTTTCAACGAAAGAAAAGCAGAAGCCCCACTTTCAGGAGCTGCTGCAGCTGCTGCTTTAAAATAACTGAGGAGCTCTTTAGTCGTCACCGCCTTTTGAGAGGCGAAGAGAAGAGCTTCTACAATTTGAGAGAGCTGAGGCAAAGCGCTCGCTTCATGATCACAGTTGTCAGTTGTCGGTTGTCGGTTGTCAGAAGAGCTAAGATCCATATTCATATTATTAATTGCTGACTAATATTTTTTTGAGTGCTGAAAAAGCGTGTGCTTTTTAAATTAATTGACGAGCTAAAAACCAACAGACAAGAGACAACAGACAACAGACAACAGACAACAGACAACAGACAACAGACAACTGTCAACTGACAACTTCAACTACGTCAGTAGTTGTAATCATGATCTCTCCAAACTCTTGCTCCTGACGCACGGCAAGTTGCTTCATGCGGATTAATTCTAGCATAGCGAGAAAGGTTACGACCATCTCTGAGCGGGAAGCCACCGACGAGAAGAGTTCTTGAAACTGCACAGCAACGCCAGGTGTGATCATGCGAAGAAGATGCTGCATCCGATCAGCAACCGTATACGTCTCTTCGTAGATTTCTGAACCAAACTCCTCCTTGGGGAGACGACGCAATGCTTTTTGAAACGCATTGATGAGGTCAAAAATAGAGACTTCGTTCAACAAGAGCGGCCCTTCTACGGGGAGCTCTGCTCCGGAAAGTATGCCAGGACGCGGAAAGAGCGTCCCCTGCAAGAACTCTTGATCACGCAGGTGGACGGCCGCCTCTTTGAATTTTTTATATTCAATGAGTTGTCGAATCAATTTCCAGCGCGGATCATCCTCCTCCACATCTTCTTCAGGCATCTGCTGATCCTTGGGAAGCAGCGTGCGGCTCTTGATGTAGAGAAGGTTGGCAGCCATCACCACAAAATCTCCAGCCACTTCAATATTCAAAACCTCTAATGCTTCGAGGTATTTCAAATATTGATTAGTGATGAGCTCGAGCGAGACATCGTAAATATCGACCTCCTCTTTTTTGATGAGGTAGAGCAAAAGATCGAGCGGCCCTTCGAAGACTTCGAGGGAAATTTTATATTCCGATTCCATTAAGAACGGAGCCCTCGCTTCATGGCCTCCTTAGCAACACGAAGTTTGTGCGTCTTGGCTTCACGACGCTTCGTTTTATTCTTGCGCAATTGCTGTGCTAGTTTGGCAACAGTGAGATCGACTGCTGCATAAAGATCATCTTCTGCATCCTCAGCGTGAATGTCAGGACCAGGCAACGCGAGATGAACTTTGACAATGTAGCGTTTCTTTTTTGTTTCATCATGCATGATCACCACGTGAGCAGCAATTAAGGAAGGTGCCATCGCTTCCAGATGCTCGACCTTTTCACAAACATAGGAATGGATAGCTGCGGTGAGCACCATATGACGAGGACTTAAATGAATTTGCATAAGTAAAGTTGGTTACTGAATGAGTGACGATTCTGACTGAGCATAAAAAACAGCGCTAGGAAAATCTAGCGCTGTTTTCAAATTAAATAGATTTAGAATATCTATTAAAAAATATAACGAACACCAATACGCGGATAGGCTTTGCTAACTAGCCCCTGGCCAGTAGTCCCATTATTGCCGTAAAGCCAACGGCAATCACTAAAAAGAGCCATGTTTCGTGTAAGACGATAATCAAAACCAAGACCAATGTTGAAATAGCCTTGGCTTGCTACACTCCAACTTCCACCACCACCAACCATGGAATAAGGCGCCACGCGCCAAGCCTCAATAGGATAACGGCAGAGAAGATCAGCCATCAGATGATCAATAGTTCGAATCGACCGCGGCCATCCATAACCACTCACAGCGTCATCGAGACCAAAACCAATATATTTTGTGAAAAAATAATTAACTCCTAAATTACCACCAATAGAACCACCCGTCTTCCCTCGCGTCGCTCCAGCAGCCCCTTGCACAGCAACATCAACTTGCCACTCATGAGCACGGAACAGCTCTTCTTCCACAGGCACGACTACTTTTTTGGAAGTGACTTCAGTATTCGCAAATAAGGAAGTGCTTATTGCGATAAGAAATGCGACAGAGGCTATTGTTTTTTTCATGGTTCTTTATTGTGGCCCTTTCAACCGCGAAGTGCAACAGCGAATAAAAAATAGAAAGGCTACATGATGCTGGTAATCTCAGAGGTGAGAAACCGAGGAGATTATCATGGCCAGAGTCTATCATCATGTAACCAGAGACACCCGATGCCAAAT
>JAPLTJ010000106.1 GCA_026398175.1 Verrucomicrobiia bacterium
ACAAAAGGACGCGGTAAACTTGGTCCGCAAAAACCAACTGTACCAATCAAAGACATCCTGTTATATCCTTTGACTCGTAACTTTAGAAAAATCCTGAATGCGGAAAAACAGTCAGCCACGTGTTAGCCGAATGTTTACAATTTATTTAGAAAAAATTTAAGAAAATCTAAAATCTAAATTTACTTTTTTGTCTTCATCCCTTCGATCGCTTCCATCCCTGTGAATTTCCTTCCTAATGAGCAACGCTCGCGGCAACAGGAACTGCTTTCGAAGCTTTTTGCAGCGTGCTGAGATCGTTGATGATTGATAGAGCTTCGCGTTTTTCTGGATCCACAAAGTTCGGATCTTCTTCGCTGTCATCCGCGTCATCATCGATATCGTCTGAAGAAGATTTTTTATCTTTGGGGTCTTTCTCTGGTTTTTTCTTGGGAACGAATTTTGATAAAGTTGGCTGGTCAACATTATCTAAGGTGATTTCATATTCTAAAAGCGCTGGCTGAGCGCAGAGGAGACGTTCTGCTTTATGTTGAGCATTCTCTTTTTTTTCCTCTTTGAGTTCTTTTTGGCGGAAGTCCTTATTGAGCGAAAGTGTATTTAATTTGAGTTTCTCGCTCAATTTTTTCATGTTGTCGAAAATGTAATGAAACTCGAGATCTTTTTTCACGCGATCTGCCGAACGTTGCTTGAGTGTCTGGATAAAAAGCATGCCCGGAGAAGAAGCCGTTACTTTTAAGGGCGCGACCTCATCATAGACGAGAGGGTTGGGCAACATTCCTTCACCAATTTCTGGATTGTCCGTTAGCGAAGGAAGTTGAATGTCCGAAGAGACGCCGTGATATTGGGTCGAGCCACCCGAGACGCGATAAAATTTTTGAATGGTCAACTTCATCGAGCCTGCTTTTTGGTTGCTTCCAAAAAGGGAGGGAGGTAAAAAGCGCCCCACATCAAGTAATGTCTGCACCGTTCCTTTTCCAAAACTTCGTTCGTCACCAATAATAACAGCGCAGTGATAATCTTGAAGAGCTGCTGCGAAAATTTCACTCGCAGAGGCGCTCAGGCGATTGATGAGAACAACAATAGGACCGTCATACAAGGGAGCTGGTTCGTTATTAGCTGAGACCGCAATCTTACCACTCGAGTCTTTGACTTGGACCACAGGACCAGGTCCAATGAAGAGTCCCGTGAGATTAATGACCTCTTCGAGGGAACCACCGCCATTGCGTCGCAAGTCGATGACGAGTCCCTGAATATTTTCTTTTTTAAGACGCGTTAAAAGACGGCGTACGTCTTTGGTCGTGCTCTTTGCATCCTCACTTCCGTGTTTGTCCATTTCAGAATAGAAACTGGGGATCGTCAACCATCCGAATCGTTCTTTTGTTCCATTTGCCTCAGGAACATCGATGACTTCGGCTTTCACTTCCGATTCTTTTAATTTCACTTCATCACGAGTGAGGGTGATGATAACTCGTTTAGAAGGATCTGTGGCATGCGCTGGAATTACCTGCAATCGAACAGGGGTTCCTTTTTTTCCACGAATTTTTTCAACAACTTTATCAATGCGAAGATCGATGATATCTTCGAAAGGTCCATTGCCTTGTGCAACGGCAGCAATACGATCGTTCGCCTTGAGCCTCCCATCTTTATCAGCAGGTCCTCCCGGCATGACTTCAACAATGCGGGTATAACCATCGTCAGGACGCAAGAGTGCTCCAATACCAACAAGGGAGAGTCTCATTTGTATGCTAAAATTTTCCATGTCGGAAGGCCTCATATATTCCGAGTGAGGATCATAGCTTTCGGAAAGAGCCACGAGAAATGTTTTGACCGCTTCTTCATCGGTTTGCTCGTGAAGATATTTTAACATCTGCTGATAACGATGAGAGACAATCTTGGCTGGAGAATCGGTCGCATGCTTGTTGAGGCGCTCTTGCAGTAATTCAGCTTTAACCCTGTCATGCCAGAGCAGATCAGCCTCAGCCTCATTTTTAGGCCAAGGTGCTTTTTGTCGATTCAGCTCAATCGTGCGGTTGCTTGAAAATTCATATTTTTTTGCCGTTAGCATTTTAACTTTTGCGACGCGATCTTCGACGCGTTGCCGAAAACTATCGTAGATTGCTCTAGGAGCAGAGAGATCGCCCCTCAAAACATCCGTGCTTAAAGTTGGTCCATATTTTTTTTCAAACTCATCGATGTCGCTTTGAATAAAGTAGAGATGGCTGTAATCGAGAATTTGCAAATAATTTTTCATGACACGTGCTGTCATGCTGAGCGCAGGAGTCTCCGGGGCGTGTGGAGGATTAGGATCATTGAGAGGCAATCTTAAAAAATGTCCCTGTTCTAAAATACGTCCTACCGTTGCCGCAATCGGTTCCATAACCGTAGGAGCTGGCGAGGGAGATGGGGAAGGTGTTGCTGTTGGAGATGAAGTTGGAGAAGCCTTCTCTTGAGTCGGAGCTGCCTGCAAGGAAATCCCAAGTAGCAACAGCAGTAGGAAAATTTTTTTAATAGATGGAGAACGCATGTGAAATAAAAATCTTGCAGAAGTAATAAGCAAAAGCAAATCTCTCCTTAATGAAAAATGAAATTTCTTTTACTCGATTTACTGGTGGACCTGTAGAAACGCATGCGTATTTGGTGACGTTGCCGGACGGAAATCTCCTCGTCGACGCTCCAGAAGGTGCGGCTGATTACTTCCGTGATATGCCCATTGACCTTCTGATTTTGACGCATAGCCATTTTGATCATGTAATGGATGCGGCAAAAATCGTTCGAGAAAAAAAATGTGGTGCTGCCATGCATCGAACCACAGAAGAACACCTCGCTGACAAGATGCTCAATAAAAAATTTGGCCTTCCCATCGAAATTGAACCAGTCAAGGCGACTATTTATCTCGAAGAATCAAAACAACAAAATATTTTGGGAGCACTCTTTGATATTTTTGAAGTGCCGGGTCATTGCCCTGGCAGTATCTGCCTCTACAACGAGCCAGCCAATATTCTTTTTGGAGGGGATGTCCTTTTTGCTGGAGGTGTTGGCCGATGGGATTTGCCAGGTGGTGATGGAAAATTGCTCATCGCTGGCATTAGAAAAAAATTGCTGACTTTGCCGCCTGAGACCCTCGTTCTACCTGGCCATGGGCCGGAGACGACGATTGGAATGGAGGCTCAGACGAATGGGTATCTCACTCTAAAAATATGAGCTGGCTGTTCATGCGGATTCAGCGAGACATAATTTCTCGATCCCTGCCAAGAGTAAGAATTTCCGTTGAGGAGATCCTCCACGCTGTAAGCAGCATCAGGAGGCATTCCCAAGTGATGCAATGGTAACTCTATCATTCCTGATTGTGTATGATGAGGATCGAGGTTGACGACAATGAAGAGATGATCTTGGTGATCTTCAGAATATTTGTGATAACAAATCAAGGAGTGATTGTCGCTGGAACAGAAACGCAAATGGGTTGTCGTTTGTAATGCAGGATGAGTCTTGCGAATTTCATTTAAGCGCGTGATCCAAGATTTGATATTGCCAGGAGCATTCCAGTCACGTGCTTTAAAATGATATTTTTCGGAATCAGCATACTCTTCACGATCAAGAAGAGCCTCGTTTTCGCAAAGTTCAAAGCCGCTGTAGATCCCATAAAGCGAGGAGAGGGTTGCTGCCAGCACAGCTCTAATGAGGAATCCAGGGCGACCGCTTTGCTGAAGATAAAAAGGAAGAATGTCGGGAGTGTTGGTGAAGAGATGAGGACGAAAATATTCTTTCATTCCCGACTGAGTTAATTCGGTGAAATATTCCTCAAGTTCTTCACGCGTGTTACGCCAGGTGAAGTAAGTATAGCTTTGTGTGAAGCCTACTTTAGCGAGTCGCTTCATCATCGCTGACGTGGTGAAGGCTTCGCTTAAAAAAATGACATCAGGAAATAAGGCATGCACTTCAGCAATCACCCACTCCCAAAAAGCAACAGGCTTGGTGTGAGGATTGTCGACGCGAAAAATAGAGACGCCTCGCTCGGCCCAAAAAAGGAGGATCCTCTTCAGCTCTTCCCAGAGCTCTTTCCAGGCTGGGTTGTAAAAATTGAGGGGATAGACATCCTCATATTTTTTTGGTGGGTTCTCTGCATACTTGATGGAACCATCTGGCCGGTGGAAAAACCATTCAGGATGTTCTTTGACGTAAGGATGGTCAGGAGAGCAGTTGAGCGCAAAGTCGAGTGCCAGGTCCATGTTGCGCTTGCGAAGCTCTTTCATGAGCCAAGCAAAATCTTTTAGCGCGCCAAGTGCTGGTTCAATGGCATCGTGGCCGCCTACCTCATTTCCAATGGCATAAGGCACGCCCGGATCACCAGGTTTGCAAACTAAAGCATTGTTCCTCCCTTTTCGTCCGATCCATCCAATCGGATGAATCGGAGGAAAATAGATGACATTAAATCCCATCGCCTTGGCATCATCGATGCGAGCTAAGCAATCACGAAGGGTGGAACCGCGATCGCTTTTTCCCTCGGCGGATCGAGGAAAAAATTCATACCAAGCAGAAAAATTAGCAGCTAGACGATCAACACGAATTTTTTTGAAAGGCTCATGTTGGGTCGCAAGAGAGCGATCTGGCCACTTTTTCATCAAAGCTAAGAATTCTTCTTCTTCAATGATGCTTTTCAATTTAGCTGCAGAAATTTTTTTGGAAGAAGCTCCAAGCTGTTCTAGTTCTTGTGAAACTTGGTGCAACTTTTTATTTTCATTTTTGTGAGTGGTTCTAGTACTTGCTTCACGAACTAGCACAGCTCCTTCTAGGGCTTCCAAAGAAAGATCGGTGATGCCGGCTTCCATTTTTTTAGAAACTTCTACGAGCCACGATTCAAACGGATCGCCCCAAGCCTCAATCGTATATTCCAGGAATCCAACGGAACCAGCTTGGAATGAGCCTTTCCAACGATCGTTGCCGAGAAAGGTCATCGGAGTCTCTTGCCATGCCGAGTCTCCGATCGTACGCCACTGCAACATCGCACGAATGACATGGTGTCCTTCTTTGAAAATCGTCGCTTCCACTTCCACTTGCTGACCAGGAATCCGCTTGATCGGAAAGTCGCCTCCAGAAACTGTTGGAGAAATCTCTTCGATGATGACTGTTTGAAAAGGAGCTTTCATAAGTCGCTTCGCTACGTTGAAGAGTTGAAGGGTTGAAAAGGTGAAGGGATGAGTGACACGATTTTCTCCAACTCTTCCATCCGATCTTCAGGGTGAAGATTTTTTAAAACCTCGCGGAAGCCGTTGAGTGCTGGAGTGACATGCTCTTGAAACTTGAGCTTCCCACGATGAAGGCTCAAGAATCCGTAGCAGCCGAGGGCCTGCATGAGGCGTTGAGCAGCGCATTGCCAAAACACTTTTTTGAAATCAAAGGAAAAAATAAAATTGCGGCGCTGCATTTCGTTTTGGTAAAAAGCGAGCAACTCCTCTCGTTCTGTGGCAGGCATAGAGACATAGGGATCACAGAGGAGGGATGCTAAATCATAGGGCGCAAGGCCTGCTCGCATTCCTTGAAAATCAATCAGACATGGTTGATCGGCCAAGAGCATGATGTTTTGAGATTGAAGATCGCGATGAATGAGTTGTCGCGGCAGTGCTGCTAAGTTTTTCGCTAATTGTTGTAGAGGGAGGCTGGAAGCAAGTCGCTGCCTTGTTTTGAGGGCGATGTTAAAAAGACCACCTAAGGCATTCTCTAAAAAATAATCTTGTTCCCAAAAGTAGAGGTCTTGATCAAATTCTTTTTGCAAGGTGATTTCAGCTGCTGTTACTGCTGTCAGAGAGATCTGGTGTAGGAGCGCTACATCAAGCAACACCGATTCATAAAGCGGACGACGCACGCTCCACGGTTCATGGCGTTGGCTCCAGAGATTTTTTTCTCCCAAGTCTTGAAGCCAGAGTAAATGGTTCTCCGCATCATGCTCCATTACCTCAGGAACATGAATGGAATGTGCTTTTAAAAAATGAGCATGCTCCGCGTAGTATTTATTTTCGGCTTTTTCTGTGTTGTAGTGAACGAGGATCAGGGTCTCTCCAGACAATGTCTTGAAACGATGAAATTGCCGATCAGAACCGCCTTCATCGATGAAATGCATGGAGGCTCCTGAAAAGGAGGGAAAGCGCTCTGCAGTTTTTTTGAGAAGTTGATCAGGAGAAAGCATCGAAAAAGTAAAAAGTAATGAGTAAAGGGTAACGAGTGACTAAACTAAAACAATCGTATTTGAAATAGTGCCACCTGATTTTACAGTAGCTCCTGGCAAGAGAATAGAGTCGGTGACTTTAGCGTTTTGAGCAATGCTAGCGCCAGGGCCCACAACGACGGTCCCGTGAAGCTTTGCTGAGGGATCGATGAGGGCCGTTGGATGAATGGCTTGGGGCCAAGCACCTGCTGCAGGGCCTTGCAACGGATAATAAAACTTCCATGGAGCCATAGCAAGTTCGAGATGAGTTTGCAGGTAAGACTCCGGAGTTCCTATATCGCTCCAAAAGCCGCTTCTGGTCACAAACCCACCAACGCGATGGCCTGCTTTCATCGCATTGAGCAAAACATCAATGAGGGAGGCTGGCCCTTCTGGAGCGATGAAATTAAAAATGGTAGGTTCCACTACCGCAATACCGCAGTAGAGGAAGAGGGGATGTTCTGGGTGAGAAAATTTTCCACGAATATCGATGACGCGATTTGATTTTTCATCATAGCAAACATTGAGCGGTCCTCCTTGTTCGCGAAGTAAGAGCGTGGCGATGGCGCCGCTATCAAGGTGCTGTCGCAGCAGGTCTTCTAGCGCGATGTTGGTTAAAATATCGCCGTTATGAATGAGAAAAGTTCCTTGTTCTAAAAAAGAACGCGCATTGCGGAGAGAGCCTCCCGTGTCGAGGAAGGAAGGTTCTTTAAAAAAATGAAGCGACTTTTTTTCATAGATTCCTAAATCATTTCCTTCAGATGTTCTCTGAACTTGAAACTCTTTATAAAAAGATTCCCAAAGATAGCGCGCATTAATTCCGATTTGATCAATGCCCAGTGCCAAGATGTGGTCGAGAGCAAAAGTCAGCAGTGGCTTGTGAAAAATGGGAACGAGTGGTTTTGGGATTTCTTCCGTCAAAGGGCGCAGCCGAGTTCCTGGACCAGAAGATAAAAGGAAAGCGCGGCATTCTCTCATGACAAAAGTAGAGAGGATTTATTTCTTATCAAGAAAGCGAAGCCGCATTGGAATCATGTCGCTCTCGTGAAATCCATGATGAGCATAAAACTTGCGGGCTTGTTTTTCAGTGAAATCGCTCAGCAAGGTGATTCGTAAAAAATGTTTTTTGCGAGCGTATTCGAGCGCATATTCCAAAAGCTTTCCCCCATAACCTTGGCCGCGATGATCGCGGTGAATAACGAGATCTTCTAACATCAATACAAAGCCGCCTTCCGCAGTGCTGATCGTGATGAGTAAGTTGATCATGCCGATGATGCGAGGTCCATGACGCAACACGAAGACGCGTCCGCGACTCGGTTCTTCTAAAATCAGTTGCAGCCCTCTCATCTGCTTGGCATGGTCAGGTGCAAAATCAGACTCCTGAGTGAACAAATCAAACAGAAGTTCTGCCAACTCTGGCAGGTCATCAAGGGTTGCTGATTCAATTTTGTAGCCGTCCAACATGGCGTTGAGGATAACAGATTGAGCAGAATGTTTCACGCTAATTCTGTTGGGGCTTCCTGAAAGCAAGAGGAGATGCACAGGGATGGAAGTGATGGAAGGGATACTGAAAGAATAACCTTTCTAAGATTTATTTTTTAAATTACCTCTCAATAAACTTTGGTCGTACTTCTTTTGGTCGTACTTTAAAATTCTTTTTTTTCTAAATTTTTTCTCCCTTCCATCGCTTCTATCCCTGTGAATCTCTTTTCTTTTCTGCTATTTTCATCCCTGTGAATTCTCTTCAACATTGTCTTTGCATTTTTGTGATCGCTCTCTTCCTAGTCGGTTGCGCTCATGACACGCGTCATCGCATCATCATTAGCGCAGCAGATCAAAAGATGGCGCTGTTAGAAGATGGGAAGCAGATAGCGCTTTATCGCATCTCCACCTCAAAATATGGTCTTGGTGATACCTTCGGGAGTTATGCCACGCCGGTTGGACGTTTGGTTGTCTGTCAAAAAATAGGAGAAGGAGTGCCGTGTGGTATGGTTTTTAAAGACCGCAAGCCGACGGGCGAAATTTTATCTCCGAATGCTCCTGGTCGCGATCCGATTGTCACGCGCATTCTTTGGCTCAAAGGAACAGAGCCACAAAATCGGAATGCCTATGCGCGCTACATCTACATTCATGGAACGCCAGAGGAAAACAATCTGGGTCAACCTAAGAGCTATGGCTGCATTCGGATGAGCTCTGCTGATGTAGTCCAGCTTTACGAGCGAGTGGGAAAGGGGACGCGGGTTGAGATTGTGGAGGGAAGCCTGAGTAATTAACCGCAAAGAAAGAATTTGAATTTACCATATTTTATTTTAGGCTCCTTTTTATGAACAAATCAGATGTATTGAAGTGTCTGCCAAGACTAAGTTCTCACGATCGATTAGAAATTTTTTCCTTCCTTTGTACTTTTGAAGAAGAAAAAAATTTGTTTGTGGGTTCGGTTCCTACAGTTGAAGAAAAGCAGCTTTTAGATAGAGAGCTCGAAGCTTATCAAAAAGATCTTGATGATGGAGTTCCTTGGAATGAAGTAATGGTTAGCCTTCTTAAAAAATGAAATGCCAGGTGACTCTTCGTCAAATGGCTCGCTTAGAATTAAGCGAAGCAAAACTATGGTATGATTCACAGCTTCCAGGTTTAGGAGAAATTTTTTTAAAGGAAGCAGATAAAGTATTAAAAAAGCTAGAAGACTCTCCAGAAATCTTCCCGCTTTATTATCGAGGCTTTAGGCGTCTGATGATGCATCGTTTTCCATATAAGATTTTTTTTAGAGTTAATAAAAATCGAGTGATTATTTTTAGAGTGCTTCATACAAAAAGGGATCACTATAATATCAACATATAATTCTTCTCATGAACGACCTCCTTCTCAATTCCATTCAAGCAGCTGTGCAATCCGGTGATCTGCTTGCTGCCACAGCTGCCAACATCCAACATCTCCTCGAAGGAGCAACTTCCTCTCTCGAAGAGCGCGTCATTCAAGAGCTCGTCGATCGCAAGGAGTGGAAAGAACTCAACGATCGTTTTTTTAAAACCTTGGCTTTTGGGACCGGCGGTCTGCGAGGGAAGACAATTGGAAATGTCGTGACCACTGTCGAAGCCGGTAATAAGAGCCCTGACGGGCGACCTGAGTTTGCCTGCATCGGCACCAACTGCGTCAACAACTACAACATCGTGCGGGCGACGCGGGGCCTTGTGACCTACGTGATGCAGTGGCACAAAAATCAAAAACGATCAGGGCGTCCAAAAATCTGCATCAGCTATGACACGCGATTTTTTTCTCGAGAATTTGCGGATTTAACTTCGAAGGTGATCACAGAACATGGATGTGATGCCTTGATGTTTGAGTCACCGCGCTCGACGCCGGAACTTTCCTTTGCCGTTCGTCATTGCAATGCGACAGCGGGGATCAACATCACTGCAAGCCACAATCCACCTGCCTACAATGGATATAAAGTTTATTTTGAAGATGGTGGGCAAATCATCGAGCCGCACGCTTCCTCCATCATCAAGTTAGTCGATAGTATGCAGGGAGAAAAGTACGAGCCGCTTCCTGCCGCGGAGCAAGGCGAGAAGGTGATGTTGGGAGAAGAGATCGACAAAGTTTATAAAGAACGTCTCAAAACCTTGGTACTCGAGCCTTCCTTGTTTCAAAACAAGCTGCCGCTTAAAGTCGTCTACACGCCGCTGCACGGTGTTGGTGGAGTCATTATTGTACCACTGCTCCAGGAGCTAGGAATGACCTGCCTTCCCGTCGAGTCTCAAATGAAACCAGATGGTTGGTTTTCTACCGTGAAGTCGCCCAATCCTGAAAATGCAGAGGCATTGACGCTTGGCATCGCTTTGGCCAATCAAGAAAAAGCTGATCTTGTTTTGGCAACCGATCCAGATGACGATCGCATGGGCGTCGCCGTCCGCAATGCTGCGGGAGCGATGGAGCTGCTCACCGGAAATCAAATTGGATCGTTGCTACTTTGGTATCGTTTGAAACAACTTTTTGCTAAAGGGATTCTCAGCGACCAAAATAAAAAACGTGCCGTTGTCATCAAAAGTTTAGTTACGACAGAACTTCAAAAAGTGATTGCCGAAAAATGGGGCGTGCGTTGCGTGGAGACGCTGACTGGCTTTAAATATATTGGCGCCAAGCAGGAGAAGTACGAAAAAGAATTGACGGTATCCGTTCAGGCATCGTATCGCCAGCTGAACGAGGCAGAAAGCCGAGAGGCGCGGCTTCAGGCTTCGAGTTATTTTATTTTTGGAGGTGAGGAAAGTTACGGCTACAACATGGGAGATTTTGTCCGCGACAAAGATGGGAATGCTGCCGTGCTCTGTTTCTGTGAGGTTGCGGCCTACGCGACCAGCCAGGGCCTTTCGCTCATCGCTCTCTTAGATCAAATTTATTCCGAGTTTGGATTGTACTTGGAGCGAGGTGAGTCGCTGACTTTTGAAGGAGCTGAGGGGGCTGACAAAATGAAGCGCTTGATGAAGTCCTACACAAAAAAACCGTTTGAAAAAATTAACGGTATTCCAGTTATCTCTCATCGCGATTTTGATGTAGAAGATCTTTGTGATAGTGAGGGGGAGGTTTATCCCAAAGAAGCAATGCTCATGATAGACCTCATGCATAACTCTACTGCTAACGCGAATAGCTGCGTCGCGCCGGTGCTCGCGTTATCGAGTATTAACGATACACTCAGCCGCTGCGCGCCGTCGACTCCTTGCTCTTCATCGTCAGCAGCGAGTTCTGCAAGAGGTCTAGTGAAACCCGATTGTAGAGTGGTCATTCGGCCTTCCGGCACCGAACCTAAAATTAAATTTTATCTCTTCACGGCGCGACGACCCACAATAGAAAAGTTTTCTTTGGAAGAAGTGCAAAAAATCAAACCAGAGTTGAAAGAAGAATTAGAAAAGCTGTGGCAATGGCTGAAGGAAGATCTGGAGCAGCGCATTTGCGGTGAGTAGCTTTTCTTGATATTGCTTGCTCTTCTCACAAGTTGCCCTATAGTCTTCATTTCTCCGGGGCGTAGCTCAGCTTGGTAGAGCGCTTGGTTTGGGACCAAGATGTCGCAGGTTCGAATCCTGTCGCCCCGATTACTCCTGCTGAGCAGTAGAGCGAAAGTTGAACTTGAAGTTGGCATTCAGAGCTAATAATTTTTTTTGAAAAAATTGTTCCAACTAGAAAAATCCCCCATGCCCTCACGAGTTTTTTTTCTACCCGTTTCTTTTTCTGCATTTTTTCTGATACTTGCAACGCCTCTCGTTGGTATTCCAATGGAGCGTGAAAGTGCGAAAAAGCAACAGACCTCAGCAGAAGCGAGCGCAGCAAAAGCTCGTAGAGCTACGGAAGAGGGAGAAACTGAGGTTGAGAGTTCTGTTCTTGCTAAGCGTGGCACAGAACTCCACGTGACTGAGGGAAAAGAGACAGCTCCCAATACGGACACAATGATCAGTAGCGAAGAACAACTTGACTCTTCTTTCTCCAATGAAAAAGATGAAACTTTCTCAGCGCCATTAACTCAAAGCCAAGCTTTCATGGACTCTCTGCCGAACACATCAGCCGCTTCAGCAGTTTTTCAGGAAGAACCTCAAATTCCTTTGGGGAAATTTCCGTCACCCGTGAAGGGATCTTTTAATGGTGGTGCGATATCACGGACTGAGCCGCCTGCTCAAAAGTTTGGGACTCAAAAGCCCAGTCAAGGCGTGAATGGGAAGTTCATAGCGGAGCTCATGAGCAATCCAAATCTCTCTGATCGTATTACTTCCTTTTTCATTAAAGATCCAAAAGTTTCTGAATATGTAGCAAAGGGTGCGCAACTATTTCAAGAGCTCAAAACAAAATACCCCGATCAGTTTATACCACTTCCATTCACAACTGTCCGGTTAAAAGCATTCTGAATTGTTGTTAGTATTGGCCCAGGAAATTTTGAAGTGCAACAGCGACAATAGGAATAAAAATAGGAAGGGTTACATGAAGTTGATAATCTCAGAGGTGCAAACCAAAGGAGATTATTATGGCCAAAGGCTATCATCATGTAACCCAGAATATACG
>JAPLTJ010000135.1 GCA_026398175.1 Verrucomicrobiia bacterium
AGAAACAATATGGGGGCTACGCGCCCCCAAACCCCGCGGTTTGGGGGGAACTTTGGAAGCATCAAAAAATGCCACCGAAGCACAAATAGAACCAATTAAAAAACACTGAAGAAACCGACCCTAAACACAAAACTTCTGACACTGCCGACCGGGATAAAATCAGCTTTCCGAAAGCAATTACTTAACCCAACGACATGAAAAATAATACTTAGAAAATGGTCTTTCATTGATAGAGCCAGCTGCTTTTCACCCTTCACCCTTTACCCTTCACCCTTTACCCTTTACTTTGTTTGCAGCCAGGCCAGGCCTCAAACAAAACTAAATATTCATTTTCAAAACTGCTTCACCATCTAACCTATACTCCCCATGTCCAGCATCGCTATCACCGGAGGAATTGCTTGTGGAAAGTCGCTCGTACTGAATTTATTTACAGCTTTCTGCAAGCAGCAAAAAAAATCAGTTTCTTTTTTTGATGCGGACAAAGAAGTAGCGCGCCTCCTGGATCACAATCCTGAAGTCGCTCAGAAAATTAGCACCACCTTTGGGACTGAAATCTACAACGCAGAAAAAAAAGCCGATCGTGCCCAACTCCGATCGCTGCTACTCTCTTCGCCTCAGCACAAAAAACAACTTGAAGAGATCCTTCACCCTCGCCTCAAAAAAACATGGCACCCTCAGAGCATCGCTGCTCAAGGCGATCCTGACTCCATCTTCATCGCTGACATTCCACTTCTTTTTGAAAACAATCTTGCCGAATATTTTGATCATGTCATTGTAGTCGCGGCTTCCGAGCAGGTTCAAAGAGATCGCTTAGTACAACAGCGTCACCTCTTGCCAGAGACAGCAAGTGCTCTTCTCCAACTTCAACTTCCTCTCACTGAAAAAATCAATCACTCCACTTTTGTTTTGTGGAATGATGGAACCAAAGAAAATCTTGAAAAACAATTTTCACTTCTTCTTCATTCACTTTTTCCTCCTATGTCCATGACACAAGAAATTTCAGAACAACTGACAACTCCAACGCCTGCCCCTCTTTCCTTAAACGAGCTTCAATCACTCAACTACCCTCAACTTCTCGAGCGGCATCAACAACTAGAGCTACCAACTCCTCACGACTCTTCACGTCATGGATTGATTACAGCTCAAGCGCGCCACCAGATCTTCTCTGGAGGAGAGTTAACAGCATGTGGAATTTTAGAATTTTCTCCAGAAAACCCAATACTTCGCTGGCCAGCTTTCAATTTTAAACCGTGTCCTGAAGATGTTCTTGTTCCTGTTGTTTTGCTCAAGCAATATGCCTTGCGCCCAGGGCTAACCATCCAAGGAAAAGTGCGCATCTTGAACAATCGCCGCTTGGCATTGGAAACCATTACTACCATTGAAGGAATCCCTCTCGAAGAATGGAAAACGCCAAAAGAGTTTGATCAATTGACAGCAGCATTTCCGACACGACGGCTTTTTTTAGAGCAACCCAATCATACTAACGATGCAGCTCGCGTTGTTGACCTGATCGCCCCATTGGGCATGGGCCAGCGCGGCTTGATTATCGCGCCTCCTCGCGTTGGAAAGACGATGATGTTGAAAAGCCTCGCCATGGCCATTCTTGCGAATCATCCAAAGGTTCATCTGATGCTACTCCTCGTTGATGAGCGCCCCGAAGAAGTTACCGATTTGCGCACCTCACTTGATTGCGACATTTTTAGTTCGACCTTTGATGAACCGACAGATCGTCACGTTCAAGTTTCAGAACTTGTCGCGGAGCGTTCCAAGCGCCTTGTCGAGCTCGGCCAGGATGTTGTTATTTTAGTCGATAGCATCACCCGCCTCTCACGTGGCTACAACAATGCCATAACAGGAAAAGGTCGCACCATGAGCGGTGGCGTTGATACCAAGGGCCTGGAGCGGCCGAAGCGTTTTTTTGGATCTGCTCGCAATGTCGAAGAGGGAGGAAGCCTCACCATCATTGCTACAGCACTCATTGAAACCAAAAGTAAAATGGATGATCTTATTTTTGAAGAATACAAAGGGACAGGCAACATGGAAATTCGCCTTGACCGCTTTCTAGCAGACCAGCGCATTTTTCCAGCGATTCATCTCACACAATCAGCCACGCGCCGCGAAGAACTCCTCTATCACCCTGACGAACTAGAGCTCATCACAAAACTCCGCAAGCAACTCTTTGAACTTCCTGCTGCAGAAGCCATGCAAATCTTAATTGCAAACATTGAAGCAACTGGTTCTAACGCGGAGCTTTTAATGACGGGATTGCGGGGGATTTAGAGTTCGTCGCTCTATGAGCTCATTGATGAATTTATTGTGTGGTCTTAGAGAATCAGGCTCTGATAGAGTTTCCAGGCTGCTGCTGACACTTTCAACATCTGTTTCATCATCTGTGTGTTCGTCGTCGCTTGCTTGATCAAAAGAAATTTTATTTTCAGCACCAGAATCAACCTCATCCTCCTCACCTACATCACGCCAAGTCAGCGAAGGATCCTGATTTTCAATAATCTCTTCTCCTTCTTTTTTCGAAAGCGGTTTTCCATGCCATGGCTTTATCTCCAATCCCAATCCATCAACAAGCTTGCGATTTCGTTGCGTGGCTTCCACTAATTGGCCCACTTCATCAATGGCACGATCTAATTGATGCATGACATCGAGAGCACAATTTTGGATATTTTTATTAGGATGTTTTTTGAAAGGCTCTAGTTGCGCTCGCAGATCTCTGCCTTTTTCTTCCAACAACTTTGCTTGATTGGCAATTTTTTTATTTCTTGCGCCACCTTCAATACCAACTTGATCAAATTGTTTGCCAAGCATCGTTATTTGTGCCTTCAGCGTTTTAGCTTCTTCATAAGTCCGATCGATAACATCCATCGAAACGTTTCTGTCCAGATAACCGATTACCTTCCTCATTTTATCTCCAGACAATCCCTGCTTTAGAATCTCTTCATTATCTTTTTCTGAAAAATAATGATCCACATTGTCGCTTCCAAAACGATCTCTCAAAGCGGCTAAGAAACCATCTGTAATCTCTCGCTGCTGTTGCGGAATAAGATGTTCTGCGACTTGATCACCTCCAATTACCGCGATGTAATTATTGCCTTTTTGTTTTTCTAAAACACATCTCCCTGACTCAATTCCATTTCTTCGAACACCTAAAATAATTTTTCCTGCATTGGCAGGATTTTGAGCAAAGGAAAGATATTCTTCAAAAGAAGCTCTCGCTGCTTGTTTTGCTGGCTCTAGAGGTGCCACCGCTTTCACTGATCCTGGTTTAAAAGGCTGTTCTGCTTGCCCCTTTCCAGATCTGCTTTTAAAGCTTTCTATCAAAGAGAGAAATTTTTGATCCTGGCCTTTTACTATTTCTTCTCGACTGCTAGCCACCTTGCTCATGATCTGTTCTACTTTTGTGGCAACACTAGAATCCCTTGTGGGCATCCCTGATTGTTTAGCTGTTGCTGCAATCTCTCCCAAAGAACCTTTGTGCATTTCTCCCAACTGCTCTCCAGTGAGAGGAGCTGTCAAAGATTGGAGAGCATCATTAATGAGGTGCATATTCTAGGTGTTCGATGTTGAGCAATCTAGCAAATCAGGTCGCTTTTTGCTAGTCGCTTCCACCGCTTGTTGATGACGCCAGTCAGCGATGGCTTGATGATTTCCTGAAAGTAAGATTGGAGGAACCTGCCATTCCTTGTAATTTTCCGGACGCGTGTAGTGCGGATAATCGAGGAGACCCTCGCTGAAAGAATCATTCAGTGCCGACTGATCATCTCCCAAGACGCCTGGAACCAAGCGCACCACGGCATCGGTCACAACGGCCGCCGCTAAGGCTCCATTCGTCAAAACATAATCGCCAAGTGAAATTTCTTCATCGATGAGATGATCAATCACGCGTTGGTCCACTCCCTCGTAATGACCGCAGAGAAAAATCAGATGCTGTTCTTTGGCTAAAGAACGCGCTATCGCTTGATCGAATCGTTTTCCTTGAGGGGACATAAAAATCACTTTGCTTTCGGGGCGTCGCAATTCCTGCAATGCCGCATCAATAGGTGCAATCTTCATCACCATCCCAGGACCGCCGCCATACGGCGCATCATCGACCGTGCGATGACGATCATGTGTCCAACACCGCAAATCGACCACTTCCAAATCGACCAACCCTGCTGCCTGAGCACGCCCGAGCATGCTTTCAGCGAGCACTCCCTGGCAGATAGCAGGAAGTGGCGTGAGGATTTGAATTTTTAAAAGTGGTCGCGACGAATTTTCCATGATGTGTTATCTTAACCACAAAGTAACACAAAGATTAAGAATCATGAACCGCGAAATACGCTAAAAGAATTTCTTTTTCGTGTTATTTCGCGTATTTCGCGGTTTAATTTTCTTTTTTCTTTGTGGCTTATTTTTTCATGCATTCCAAAAACAGACATCGCCCCCCCTCTTCGAAAAAAAAACGAGTCTTTCCGTGGAGGGTCGCATTAAAATTGATTATTGCTTCACTCTTTCTCTGGGCTTTAATTGGCGGCTTTTACTATCTCTGGGCCCTCACCTTTAATCTTTCCAAAATTGGACAGATGTCTCAACGCTCTTTGATCTACGATCGCACGGGAGCCATCTACAGCCTCGCAGGAGGTGAAAATCGACAGGTCGTTCCTTTTGACAAAGTCTCTAATAATTTCATCAATGCTCTCATCAGCCGCGAAGACGCCCGATTTTATCAGCATCATGGGGTCGACCCTATTGGCATTGCTCGCGCAGCCGTTCGAAACCTACTTCTTGGCGGAGTTCGTCAAGGAGGAAGCACTATCACGCAACAACTCGCCCGCAATAGTTTTCCTCTCGGCGGTCACACGTTGCATCGAAAATTGTTAGAAGCGGCCATGGCTTTTCGTATTGAGACCGAACTTTCAAAAGAAAAAATTTTAGAACTCTACATGAATCGGATCTACTTTGGTCCTGGATTGTACGGGGTTGAGGCTGCAAGTCAGGCTTACTTTCACGTGCCAGCTTCTCAGATGACGCTCTCTCAAGGCGCGCTGCTAGCGGGTCTCATTCGAAGCCCTAATCGCCTCTCCCCTTTCAACAACCTTCCTGGCGCGATTCAACAACGTGATGTGGTTCTCAATCGCATGCAAGAGCTGAGCCTCATCACCCCCAAAGAACATCAACAAGCTCTCAAGGAAACGATTCCTCCCGTGAGCAACCATCTCGTCAACTCCCACAACAGCTGGGCCGTTGATGCGGTCCTTCACGAACTGGCTCAGGTCTTGCCACCAGAAAAATTAGATGGAAGCCCTCTTCACATCATGACGACGATTGATGCCGGCTTGCAACAAGCAGCCGAAAAATCAGTCGCCACACGCCTCACGGAGATTGAACATCGAGAAGATTTTCAAGAATCTCATCGTCATCATCCCATCAGTCATGCTTCCAAAAAATCGAAGAAAAAAATAATTTCTGAAAAATTACCCCCACTTCAAGGAGCTGTCATCGCCATCGACAACGCCAGCGGCGGGATCGTAGCGATCGTTGGCGGTCGCGATTATAAAACGAGCAAATACAACCGCGCCACCACGGCCGAACGTCAAGTCGGCTCTGCTGCCAAACCATTCGTCTACGAAGAGGCTTTGCGACAAGGGATGACGCCCGAGTCCGTGGTCAACGATGCTCCTTTGGCGCCAGAAGAACTTCCGGAAGGATTTAAAAGTTACAGCCCTCAAAATAGCGATGGCACTTTTGGCGGCTGGCGACCAGCTCGCGAAGGACTCATCCATTCGCGCAACACCATGAGTGTGCGCGTCGGCCTCGGAGCAGGATTGCAAGACGTCGCCACCTCGATGGAGCGTTTAGGCCTCGCTGAAAAAGTCCCTCCCTATCCTTCCATTTGTTTAGGAACCTTTGAATCAACCTTAAAAAAACTGACAGCAGCCTACACAGCACTCGCAACAGGTGGGGAAAAATTACAACCTCACATCATCGAGCAAGTCACCGATGCTGATGGAAAAATTCTTTTCCTCGCAACACGCGGACGCCTCCATGTCTTAGATCCAGCAGCCACCAAAACAACAACAGCCATCTTGACCCAAGTCCTCACCGAAGGAACAGCCTCGCGATCGGCTTCGCTAGGCCTTCGCAAGCCAGCTGCTGGAAAAACAGGGACGACCGATCGTTTTTATGACGCTTGGTTTTTAGGATACACCCAAGGCTTGACGTGCGGTGTCTGGGTTGGCTTCGATCAACCTCAAACCATCATGCGCGGTGGTTATGGTGCTGAGTTGGCATTGCCGATTTGGGTCGATGTCATCCAATCCTCCGCGGCAGATCATTATCCGGCGGAAACACTCTGATTTCCAGCATTGTAGTATTGACAGCTCTTCATGCATACGTATGCTTAGAGCATGAGAACAACATTAGTTTTAGAAGATTCTGTTTTTGAAAAAGCCAAAAGATATGCTTTTGAAAAAGGAACGACCTTGAGCGAACTGACGTCATTAGCCCTCAATAGCCTGCTCATGCGTGAAGCCAGCCATGTGAATAAAAAGAAAAAGAAAAAATATACACTTCCAACTTATGGTACACCTGGTGGAAAATTTCTTACTCTTGAAGAAATGGCAGAATTAAGAGACGAAGGATATGAAGTCATATGAAGATGCCCGACGTTAACATTCTTATTTATGCTCATAGAACAGAATATCCTGAATATCAATTTTACAAAACATGGTTAGAAAAATTAGTGAACGGTTCCGAACCATTTGCAATTTCGCCTCTTGTTGCTGTAGCTTTTATCAGAATTGTCACTAATTTATCAGCTCCAAATCCAACCCCACTCCGTCAGGCGCTCAACATCATCGACGAGATCTTTTCCTACGAGCATTGCCACCAACCTCACGCAGGAAAAAATCATTGGAACCTCGTGCGTTCTTTATGTCACGAAACCAAAGCAACTGGAAAACTAGTAAGCGACATTCAGCATGCCGCTCTAGCTATGGAACACGGCTGCACTTGGGTGACACGCGATGCTGATTTTAAAAAGTTCAAGCCTCATGGGCTTCGGTTGGAATTGTTGCAGCCTGACTAAAAATCCGAACTGGTGTTCCCCGCAAGTAATCTGTACACTTTCCTTTTTCCAATGAACATCCACGAATATCAAGCCAAACAACTTTTCGATCGTTTTAACGTTGCGACCTCACGAGGCGGTGTCGCTACCACAGTAGAAGAGGCTCGCCAGGTCGCCTCCTCGCTCTCTTCTAAGGAACTTGTCGTCAAAGCCCAGATTCATGCTGGAGGACGAGGCAAAGGAACTTTTACCAATGGTCTTCGCGGCGGTGTTCAACTCGTAAAGAGCGTTGAAGAGGCGGTGGAGCTCGCAGGCAAGATGCTGCAGAACACGCTAGTAACTCATCAAACAGGACCTGAAGGAAAGCTCGTTCAAAAAGTTCTCATTGCAGAGTCAGTTGATATTGCCAAAGAATATTACATTGCCATCTTGCTCGATCGCGCCTCGGGTGCTCCTGTTGTGATTGCGAGCACAGAAGGTGGCGTCGATATTGAAACAGTCGCAGAAAAGACGCCTGAAAAAATTTGGAAAGTTCCTGTGCATCCTCTTCTTGGCCTACAGCCTTATCAAGCGCGTCATCTCGCTCGCCGTCTCGGTTTTTCAGGAAAACAATTTTTAAAGGCTAGCCAACTTCTCCTCAATCTCTATCGCCTCTTTGCAGAGTCTGATTGCATGATGGTGGAGGTCAATCCGCTCGTCGTTACAAAAAATGGTGAAGTCTTTGCACTCGATGCCAAATTGAGTTTTGATGACAGCGCTCTCCCGCGCCATTCCGAGATCATGGAGATGCGCGATACCAGTGAGGAAGATCCTCGCGAAGTAGCTGCTTCGGCATTTAGTCTCAACTACATTGGCCTCGATGGAAACATCGCCTGCCTGGTCAATGGTGCAGGACTTGCTATGGCAACGATGGATATCATCAAGCATCATGGCGGCGAACCGGCTAATTTCCTCGATGTAGGCGGTGGTGCCACCGAAGAACAAGTGACCGAGGCTTTCAAAATTCTTTCCGCTGATCCCAAGGTCAAAGCGATTTTGGTCAATATTTTTGGAGGGATCATGCGCTGCGACATCATTGCGCAAGGAATCATCAACGCTTTCAAAACAACCAAGCTTTCTATGCCACTGGTAGTGCGCCTGGAAGGAACGAATGTGGAGCAAGGAAAACAGTTGCTTCACGACTCTCAACTCCCTCTCCAAGCTGCCAGTGACTTAACTGACGCTGCGAAGAAAGTTGTTGCCGCAGCAGCACGTTCTTAAACTTCAATATTTCAACTCTCCTCTTCCATGTCTATTCTCGTCGATAAAAACACTCGCCTTCTTGTTCAAGGCATCACCGGAAAAGCTGGCGCTTTCCATGCTCGAGGCTGCCGCGATTATGGCACTAATGTTGTTGCTGGCGTCACTCCTGGACGTGGTGGCGAAAAACTTGATGAAACGATTCCTGTCTTTGACACCGTTGCTGAAGCCCGCGAGCAGACAGGTTGTAATGCAACGATGATTTTTGTTCCTGCTGCAGGCGCTGCTGATGCGATTCTGGAAGCAGCAGATGCTGGCGTTGAGCTGATTGTTTGTATCACCGAAGGAATCCCTGTTCACGACATGATGCGGGTAAAATTTGCGTTGGCAGATCGCTTGAACAAAGATCTCACTCTCATTGGACCAAACTGCCCTGGCATCATCACGCCGGGTGCTTGCAAAATCGGCATCATGCCGGGCTACATTCACAAAGAAGGAAACATTGGTGTTATCTCACGTTCGGGCACTTTGACGTATGAGGCCGTCTGGCAGCTGACTTCACGAGGATTGGGACAATCAACTTGCATCGGCATTGGAGGCGATCCTATCCATGGCATGAGTCACACTGATGCTTTAAAACTTTTCACAAACGATCCCGGCACAGAAGCCATCATCATGATTGGTGAAATTGGCGGAGCGGGTGAAGAAGAAGCTGCCGAGTGGGCCAAAGAACATTGCAAGAAACCGATTGCCGCTTTTGTTGCAGGAGCCACCGCCCCGGAAGGCAGGCGCATGGGCCATGCTGGAGCCATCGTTCAAGGTGGTCAAGGCACAGCTCAAGGAAAGAAAGAGGCATTACGCGCTGCAGGTATCGCCGTTGCTGAAAGCCCTGCTGATATCGCGGAGACGTTGATCTCATTGCTAAAGCAATGAGAGTTGACAGTTGTCAGCTTGTGATTGTCGTTACTTCTCAACAACGCTTCGCTGTAATTTTTTATCCATCGATTTCCAAATTAAATCTTTTTTACTAATCATCGCCATAGTAACCTGCTTCACCAATTATAATAAACTATGAGGCATTAGCTGCCTGCTCTTGCAAAGCAAAAGCCACTGACAACCGACAACTGACAACTAATCACACCCATGCCTATCACTGCCAAAGGACTTGAAGGAATCATTGCCAATTCCACATCGCTCAGCGATGTTCGCGGAGACGAAGGAGTCCTCGTTTACGAAGGCTACAATATCAATGAGCTCGCAGGGAAAGTCAGTTTTGAAGAAGTGATTTATTTGCTTTGGCACGGAAAATTGCCAACAGCCGCCGAACTCTTGCAACTTCATGAAGAACTTGCTGCTCAACGCGAGTTGCCACAAGGAATCATTAATTTTATTTTGGCAGCACCTCGTGATGCGAATCCAATCGATGTGATTCGCACGGCAATCTCAATGTTAAGCCTCTACGATAAAGAAGGCTCTCGCGATTCACTCAATAAAACAGCTGCTTTCAATCATCTTCGTGCTCTCTCCATCACTGCAAAAATAGGAGTGATCGCTGCCTATTATCATCGCGCTCGACAAGGCAAGGAGCTCCCTCCCATTAACAAAAGCCTTACGGAAGCAGAACATTTTCTTTACTTGCTCCAAGGAGAAATTCCTACGAAGGAAGCGGCTGAGACACTCGATGTCTGCTACGTTCTTCATGCTGACCACAGCATGAATGCTTCGACCTTCTCGGCTCGCGTCACAGTTTCTACGTTAACCGATATTTATTCAGCAGTCACATCAGCCATTGGCACGCTCAAGGGCCCCTTGCACGGTGGAGCCAACGAAGGAGTCATTCATATGCTTCAAGAGATTGGCGAAGAATCCAAAGTTGATGCCTGGATTGATCAAGCTCTTGCAGAAAAAAAGAAAATCATGGGGATCGGTCATCGTGTTTACAAAACGCTTGATCCACGTGCCCCTCACCTCCGCGCCATGGGCGTTGCGATGTGTGAACGTCTAGGACAAAAAAAATGGATAAACATGGCCGAACGCATCGCCACCTTGATGAAAGAAAAAAAGGGCCTCAATGCGAATGTCGATTTTTACTCAGCGATTGTTTACTACTCGCTTGGATTGCCAACCGACATGTTCACTCCTATTTTTTCAATCGCTCGAACAGCAGGATGGACAGCACATATTTTGGAACAGCTCGCCGACAACAGAATTTACCGACCTCTCAGTGAATACGTTGGCCCAGCTGAAGGAAAAATTGTAGAGCCAATTAGTCAGAGATAAAGCCTATCTTACAAAGCGATCTCTCCAACTCCAAACATGAAGGCCACTACGTTGGTAAGACTCCTCACCTCCATAAACGAGATGTTCCATTACGTTCTTGGAGTCAACAATCTCAAGCATTTTCTTCTCTGACTTAATCATGTCACTAGTGACTGTTTGACCTGACTTGATCTCCACAAGTTGTAGTGATTTTTCATGTTCAAAAATCAAGTCAACTTCCCTTCCATTATTGTCACGCCAAAAATAGAGATCGGCAGGAAGCCCTTGATTGCACTTTGTTTTTAGAAATTCGCTGACAATGAGTGTTTCAAATAGGGCTCCTCGCAGAGGATGAGTTACCAACACCTCTTCAGACCTTATTCCAAGCAACCAAGCTGCAAGACCGACATCGATGAAATAAAGCTTCGGCATTTTTACTAATCGTTTTCCAAAATTCCGATGATAAGGCGTAAGAAGGAAAATGATGTGACTTGCCTCTAAAACCGAAATCCAAGAACGAACCGTTGCATGAGAAATTCCAACTTCAACGGCAATAGAATTCATGTTGAGTAATTGTCCTGTTCGCCCAGCACAAAGTCGAAGAAAGCGCTGAAACGTTGAGAGATCTTGCACCTGAAGCAACTGCCTCACATCGCGCTCAATGTATGTCGCAACATAACTTGCAAACCAATCATTTGGTACCATTGATGTGGTATGCAAAGAAGGATATCCGCCATGCAATAGAAAATAATCAAGAGGTTTTTTAAGAGGCGCCAACTCCGCAAGTGAAAAAGGTAATAACTGAGTCATTCCTACGCGTCCTGCAAGTGATTGAGAAATGCCGGCCAATAAGCCAAATTGTTGCGATCCTGTTAAAATAAAACGACCAGGCCGACGATCGGCATCCACCATTCCTTGTAAGTGAGAAAAAAGATCGGGCCAACGTTGCGCTTCATCAAAGATAGCCCCTTGCTCAAAACGTTTGAGAAATCCTTTGGGGTCTTCTAAAGCAAATGCACGCTCTGAGGGATCTTCAAGAGAAACATAAGCATGCTTAGAAAAAATTTTCCTAACTAAAGTAGTTTTTCCTGATTGTCGAGGTCCTGTCACAGCAACAACAGGAAAATGTTTTGCTAATCTTTTTAAGGTTGGTTGTAGTGCACGCTCTAGCATGAATAAAGTTATACAATTTGATAGTTCAATTGTCAAATTGTATGGAATGGTGATTCTAAAGAGGGATAGGTTAATCATGAGTGCTGCATTTTTGGCAAAAAACAGCAAAACTAGAACGCACTACGTTGACCGCTATGGCATGTCTGTTGAGGGGGTGCTATGACAATAGCACCTGACTCAGCCACCTCATTTTTTGATGTATCTCATACATAGTAAAGATATTATTATCAAAATTAAGCTTTTTTCCAAGGGAGAGTTTTAGCAGTTTTCTCTGTAGTAGCAGTGGGAATTTCTCTAAGAAACCTATAAAAGAAAGCTGAAACCAGGTCAAGAAGAGAGCCTGGCAGCAAGCCCCACACTGACACCAAAATGTAGAAATACTGGAAGCCTTTTCTGTAGTGATGTTCCACACAGATGAAAAGCTTAAGATGAATATTTCATCCCTTCGTGAGTAGCTTGAAAACCCAAGCGCTCATAAAATTGTTTGGCTCTTTCACGTTTCTTATGCGTTGTTAATTCGAAAATTGTAGCTCCACATAATTTTCCATAATCAATAGCAGCCTTCATCATCCATTTTCCGATACCCTTTCCTCGATAGGAAACATCAACACGCACCGCTTCTATTAGCAAACGTGTAGAGCCAATAAAAGTAAGGTAAGGCAACATGATCAAATGGCATGTGCCAACAATAACTTTTTTGTCTGAGATGTCCTCCTGAGCTTCCACAATCATGAGATAATGACTTGGATCGGCATTAATTTTTTGAAAGGCATCAGCATAGCGCTTATCAAGCACCTCTGATAATGATTCTCTCTTCATAGCAAGCTCATCTTCCTTCACATAAAGCTCGATAATTTTGGAAAGATCTTTAAAGGTTGCTTGACGATGAGTTAATGCAAAATTCATTGAAATTGGTTAAGTGATTTTTCGATGAGGAGACGCATCCGATCTGTTGCTTCTTAATCGACTTGTAATGTTTGACAACTACATTTTGCAAGATCAGAGGCCTCTGTGTTTAGATATTTGGAATGGAGTAGAAGAAAAATTTGAATTAGTAAAAGATTATTTTTGTCGTCGCTGCTAAAATATATTAGAATACAAAAGACAATCTTCCTATAAATTTCTAAACTTCTAAACTCTCTCTACCAACGGCACATTGGTAGAGACGCAATATCAATGATGCGCGCCATCCAAATACAAAAACCAGGAGCTCCTGAAGTGCTGCAATTGAGTAACGTTATGAAACCTTCTGCCAAAAAAGGGGAAGTGATCATTAAGAATGAATTGATAGGTCTGAACTATGTGGATACGTACTATCGCAATGGTAGCTATGCGGCGCCAACATTGCCATTTATTCCAGGAATGGAAGGTGCTGGTACCATTACAGAAATTGGCAAAGATGTCCAAAACATCAAAGTTGGATCACGTATAGCTCATGCGATGCAATTAGGATCTTATGCTGAGTTTTCAGCAGTTCCTTTAAATCGTCTCTATTGCTTGCCAAGCGATGTTAGCTTTGAATGTTGCCCGACGACAATTAGAATTACCCACTGACGACAATTAAAATTACCCACTTTGTGGTTGGTAAGATCGATGTTTTCTCTAGGTGAGCAGGTGGTGACCGACTGGGCACTACTTTCCTGATCTGGTGAAGGACATGATCA